>JBMZNW010000133.1:2601-5963 GCA_049619915.1 Gammaproteobacteria bacterium | reverse complement strand
GAAACGGGCTGTACGTTGATCAATGATCCGATGGAAATAAGTCTGGCAGGTAAAAAAGTATTACTAATGCATGGCGATACGCTTTGTACAGACGATGTGAAATATCAAAAATGGCGATGTTTTATTACGCATCCATTTATTAAAGGGATTTATTCCATCATGCCTTATGCTTTGCGAAAAAAAATAGCGCGTAATGTGCGTAGTTATGTCGCTGATGCCGTACAAAAAAAACCAGCCGAAATAATTGATGTCACAGAACAGGCTGTCATTGAAACGATAAAGAAGTTTAATGTTGAAACTTTGATTCATGGACATACACATCGACAAGCGATGCATGACATCAATACTGAAGGAGTTAATGCAAAACGTATTGTATTAGGTGATTGGTATGAAGACGATTGTGTATTAATACACGATAACAAGGGCTATCGGTTTGAGCGTATCGAAAGTTATATAAATACTCATTAAAGCGGTTTGAGCTTAACCTAACCTTCCTGATAGCGTCATGATGCCTAATATTGCAAGACAGATAATCAATGTTCTATTGATTAACGCTTTTAATTCATCAATCCAGTAAGACTTTTCTCTATCCGGCACATCAACTTCCGGCATATATTGCAAGGCTCCGAGTCCTGCTTTTATTATCACATCATTGTTTACATCAAACGAAAGGTGTTCTGATTTTTTCCAGCCAGAAAACACATCGCTTAAACTACCTGCCAACGCCATGGCAACAATCATAATTCTGCTTGAAGGCCATTCGAGAATGTTTAATAGAATCTTTGCACTGTCTGCAAAACCACCGCGAATTTCATGTAGTTCATCATTGATTTCATTCACAAGTCTATACAGTAAAGCACCGGCAGCACCCAAAATAAGAAACCAAAAAATAACAGCAAAACATCGTTTATGCGCTTCGACCAAAGCTGATTTAATGACTGCTTTTTCATTCGCATCTTCATCATCGATGACATTCACATCAATTAATTCATCGCTTAACGATGAAATATTTTCAGCATCGCCGTTTTCAATTGCCTTTATAAAATTATCGAGACGATTATCGAGTGCTTCTGGTGCCAGACAATAAATTAAGACAACGAGTGTTAAAACACCTTCAAAAATGACAGACCCATGACTTAATGCGCAGGCAAGAATAATTAATGCGCTGACAGGAATAGCCAATAATAACAATAGACCCAATGAGCCGTCCCAAAGCTTATAATGCGCCAGACGTTTTTCCAGAAAATAAAATAATGCTGTAAACCAGTTATAGTTTCTAAAACGTTCCAGACCGCCAAGAAAAAAATCCAGCCCCAGTGCTATCAGTATAAATATCAGCGTCATAGTGTTAGTAATGAAAAATAATAATCTTTATCAAAAGCCGGTCCCGGATCGGTTTTTCTGCCAGGCGCAATATCACTGTGTCCAACAATACGATCTTTTCTGATCTTCTGCCAGCGCTGGCAAATTAATTCGGTCACTTCTGCCAATGTTTTATATTGCGCGTCAGCATAAGCTTCATCATCACAACCTTCCAGCTCAATACCAATCGCAAAATCATTACATTGTTCACGTCCGCAAAAGGAAGAGACGCCAGCATGCCATGCACGTTTTATAAAAGGCACATATTGAGTGATTTCTCCTTCGCGATTGATAAGTAAATGAGAAGAAACACGTAAATGATGTATATCAGCGAAATAAGGATGTTCATTTTTATCTAATGTATTGGTAAATAACTGATCGATATAATCACCACCATATTCTTTGGGTGGCAGGCTGATGCCGTGTATCACCAGTAAATCAATATCTGACGTATCCGGCCTATCATCACAATTCGGTGAAGCAACTTTTTTAACGTCAGTCAGCCATTCACCTTTTTCATCAATTTGATAATTTACCTTATTCAATTTCAATGCCCTTATGAGCCTGTTAAGCTAGTCATTAACTATACCAGTATTGAAGAAATTAAAGAGAAAATTAATGTGTCGATTAGCCGCATATCTTGGAACTGAAATCAGTTTGGCTGAATTTCTATTAGAACCTGAACATAGTCTGGTAAAACAATCCTGGGCACCGAAAGAAATGCAGGAAGCCACGATTAATGCTGATGGTTATGGTGTTGCATGGTCATCAAATAATATTCCTTGCCTATATAAAAACGTTTTGCCTATCTGGTCTGATGCGAACCTGGAAAGTCTCGGTCGTTCATTACACAGCTCCTTATGGTTAGCGAATGTACGTAGCGCTACTCCTGGTCAAGGTGTTAGCGAAGCAAACACACAACCTTTTATAAAAAACAATCTACTCTTTACTCATAACGGTTGTTTAAAACCTTTTAATAAAGACATTAAGTCTCGATTACTGGAATGTTTATCGAACAATGTTAAAACAGAGATAAATGGAGACAGCGATTCGCTTTATTTATTTGCTTTGCTGCAACAACATTTGCTTAAAGAAGAAAATGTAAGCAACGCTATCATCAATATGATGCAGGATTTAAAAACCGTATGCGGCAATGATGCCAGTGCTTTATTGAACTTCATAATCAGTGATGGTGTTTCACTTTATGCTTGCCGCCATGCATTAAACAACACCTCACCAAGCCTTTATTATTCGCTTGGTCAAGATTGCGTAAAAATTGCCTCGGAACGTTTAAATAATACGGATGACTGGACAAGCTTTCCTGAACACAGTCTGGTTAGCTTTAATACCTCAGGCATTATTAAAATATCTGAGCTATAAAAAAGCAGACTGAGAAAAACTTCTTGAAAGAATTACTAAATGAATTACAACTTTTACAAAACGAAGTTGTTAATCTTGTT
Source organism: Gammaproteobacteria bacterium (assembly GCA_049619915.1). Classification (GTDB taxonomy): domain Bacteria; phylum Pseudomonadota; class Gammaproteobacteria; order Eutrophobiales; family Eutrophobiaceae; genus UBA7359. Next base: position 3,141 of record JBMZNW010000133.1, on the reverse strand, counting down.
AGCCAAATTCCTAAACAGCATTACAAGCAACAATTTCACCCTGAATTAAGTCCACTTGGCTGGCACCTTGGTCATTGTATTTTTATTGAGCTCTACTGGATTAGAGAACAATGCTTAAACGATCCTATAGATGATTCATTGAAGTCACTCTATTTCCCTGAATTAAGTCACAAGCCTTCACGTGGCGCTGTGTTACCAGAACAAAGCGAATTACTGGTGTGGGCTAAACAAACACAAGTTGAAAACCGTGAATTACTTCAGTCATTACTTAATAGCAAAAACAAAAATATTTTATTAGAAAATAATTTTCTGATTCATTTTTTAATTCAACATTACTCACAACATGTTGAAACCATGCACATGGCTTTAACGGAAAGACAATTACAACTGCAACCCACAAACATTTCTATTAATAAAAAAGAACAAAAAACAGACTCTTCAGAGTTTAAACATATAAAGTCTGGTTTATATGAAGTCGGCACTGATAATAAAGAATATCCTTATGATAATGAACGTCCATTACATACGAAACAAATAGAG
>JBMZNW010000133.1:0-2591 GCA_049619915.1 Gammaproteobacteria bacterium | reverse complement strand
AGTCGTTTAGTATTTCCAACTTACCTGTTAGTAACCTCGAATATAAACAGTTCATGGAAGATGGCGGTTATGCAAAAAAAGAATATTGGACTGAAACAGGCTGGGCATGGGTTAATGAAAATCAATTCAAGCACCCTCACCACTGGCGTTTAAACAATCATTCTGATGATTCTAATTATGATGACCTTAATTATTACGGAATAGATCATAATGGCGTATTTTCACTTGAGGATAATCAGCCCGTTTATGGCTTAAGTTATTATGAAGCAGAAGCTTATGCTAACTGGAAAGGCATGCGTTTACCGCATGAGCATGAATGGGAAGTCGCTGCTTCCAAAAACCTTTTACAACAAACTGGTTTGGTTTGGGAATGGTGTCGTAATACCTTTTATCCTTATACCAATTTTAAAGCCTATCCATACGAAGGTTATTCTGCGCCCTACTTTGATAGAAAACATTATGTCCTACGCGGCGGCAGTCGCTATACAAAAGAAAACATCAAGCGCACTAGTTTTCGAAATTATTATACTGCGGATAAACGACATATTTTTTCAGGCTTACGATTAGTCAAAGACTAGTCGCTTAATGGAACTCGTCGCTACGGACTTCCTGTCCTCTCGCGACGTACACTCCATCCATGGAGATAACGTTATTCGGAAGCTGACTCGAGAAGTTTAATCAATTTTTTATTCTTTGTTCTTTCTGCCAGAGCCATTGCTGTTTTTTTATTATTATCTTCAACAGTCACGTCTGCGCCTGCTTTTATCAGTTCTGAAACCACATCCAGTTTTACATTCGCCACCGCCATCATGAGTGCCGTCTTCCCTTGCGCATCGGTCTGATTCGGATCGGCACCTTCGACTAATAATGTTTTCACTACTTTCCTATTACCGTTATAAGCAGCCCCCATCAACGCGGTTCGTCCAGCCGAGTTCTTTGAATTAACATTGCCGCCTGCTGACAACATTGCCTTAACCTGACTCAAGCGACCTTCTTTCGCCGCCGTATAAAAATGTAATTCTTTTGTTTTTTCATCTGCTTCATCCTCAGCAACAGTCGTTGATGTAAAACAAGTTGTTACGATAAATAGCAATGAGGCAACTAATTTGAGTTTTAAAAAAGACATAACTATCACATTAATCAGTTTTGATAACACTTTTATCGGCATTTGTGCCAAAATCTGAACAATATGAGCGAAGAAAATTTTCAAAAGAAATTAGGTAGTTGGATGGTTATTCTGGGCTGGATTCTGGTTCTGGGTCTATTATCGATGTATTTCTCTCGTTATCTCGATAATCAGAATAATCCAAACCAGAATCTTGAATTTACGCAGACCGGCGTCAATAAAGAAGTTGAATTACAACGAAATCGCTATGGCCACTATGTTGCTGACGGCAAGATCAATAATCAACCTGTGGTATTTATGCTCGACACAGGCGCAACCGATATCAGTATCCCGGAAAAAGTGGCACAACGCTTAAAACTTAAAGCCGGCATGAAATTTTATGTGAATACCGCTAATGGTGAAATTGGCGTTTATGGCACGAAACTGAATAGCGTCAGCCTCGGGCCAATTAAATTGCATGATATGAATGCCAATATAAATCCATACTTTGATGGCGAAGAAATTCTACTGGGCATGAGTTTTCTTAAACACCTGCACTTTTCCCAAAACGGCGATAAGTTATTAATTAGACAATATTGATCAGTTGCGATTAAAATGTCTTTTTTTCAATAACTTATGATTAGAATTTATATCAGAAACTTATCATCAAACTAGCGAGAATAATATGCAATGGTTACAAGATAAGCTAAATACACTAAGCGGCATTATTTGGGGGGAATACTTACTTATTCCGCTGCTTGCTATTGTCGGCATCTACCTCACTATTGGCTTATACGCCATGCCCTGGCGAAAAATTCCCGTTGCATTTCAAACCTTATGGCAAGGACGCAAAGAAACTCACAGCCAAGGTGACATCACTCCTTTTCAGGCGTTAATGACCGCACTATCTGCTACTGTAGGAACGGGCAATATCGCTGGCGTTGCTACAGCGATTTATTTTGGTGGGCCAGGTGCTATTTTCTGGATGTGGGTGATTGCCCTATTTGGTATGGCGACAAAATATGCTGAAGCGGTTCTTGCTGTGAGTTACCGCGAAAAAGATGAACTGGGCAATTATGTCGGTGGCCCTATGTATTACATTCGTAATGGTCTAGGTGATAAATGGCGCTGGATGGCCACAGCATTTGCGTTCTTTGCCATGTTTGCTGCGTTTGGTATAGGCAATATGGTGCAATCAAATTCTGTTGCCGATGAAATACAGTCTAGCTTTAACATTCCGACCTGGATAACCGGCCTTATCATCGCAACACTGGCTGCGTTGGTTATTATTGGTGGGGTAAAACGCATTGCACAAGTTGCTGCAAAGGTCGTCCCCTTCATGGCAATTGTGTATGTACTTGCTGCATTAGCTATTGTCTTTTTGAATATCGACAAACTACCCGACGCGATAACGCTTATTGTAAAAAGCGCCTTTAGCGGAACAGCTGCCAGTGGTGGTTTTATCGGTGCAACAATCTGGATGGCG
>JBMZNW010000132.1:0-5992 GCA_049619915.1 Gammaproteobacteria bacterium | reverse complement strand
AAGGTGCTTTGCAATTTAGCGAAAATAATTACCTGCCAAAAGGTGTGCTGGAAAAAGAAGTTGAAGAATTTGTTTTTGCTTCTGAAGAAGGTGCTGTCAGTGATGTTATTGAAAGCAAGAAAGGTTTCAACATTGTTAAGGTTGGTGAAATAAGAGGCGGGCCTAAAAATGTATATGAAACTGTTGCAGATCAGGTCGCGCAAGACTATAAACGCGTTTTTTGATTTAGCCGATCAATTAACTAATCTCAGCTATGAACATTCTGATTCATTAGAAGTCGCTGCAGAAGCGATAAATGGAGAAATTGTTGAAACCGACTTTTTCAGTCGTGATAGTGCTGCTGAAGGCATAACATCGAAACCTCAGGTTATTACGGCAAGTTTTAATAATGAATTAATTGCCTCTGGAATAAACAGTGATGCAATAGAGCTATCAGATAATCATATTGTTGTTTTAAGAGTGTTGGAGCATCAGGTAGCGAAGACTAAAGTATTGGAAGATGTACGTGATGATGTTATCGGCGAAATTAGACTTGAAAGATCAGCAAAGAAAATTGCAGAAACAAGCAGCTCAATTGTAGAGCAACTTCAGTCTGGTGTTTCTACAGAAGATATTGAGAGTGATATTAAACTCGAATGGACGTCTGTAGAAAAAACAACACGCGAGAATGTTGACGTAAATAGAGCAGTATTACGAAACGCTTTCCAGATGGGTACTCCAGGAGATAAACCACTTGTTGCCAGCAGCCGTTTAGGTAGTGGTGATTATTCCATCGTAATTGTTACTGCGGTTCATGAAGGTGAAGTTGTTGATAAGAAAGATGAATTGGCACAAGAAATAGATACTGAGTTACGACGTATTCGTGGCAATATTGAATGGCAGGAGTTTATTAAAAACGCGAAGGGTAATGCAGACATTCAACTCTTTAAAGAAAATATCTAATAATTAACTAATCAATATCAGATTAGTTATATATATTTTCACCTTCTGTTTTAGCAACGATAACTGCGCAACAACTATCACTAAAAACATTTACCGCTGTTCTTGCCATATCCAACAGTCGGTCTGTCACGAGTAGCATACCTATCCCTTCTAATGGCAAACCAATAACGCCTAAGATAACCGTAATCGCGACCAGACTGGCAGCCGGAATACCAGCAACACCTATAGATGTTAAAAGCGCGACAAGCACTATTGTAAATTGCGTTGTAATAGTTAGATCCAATCCATAAGCCTGTGCAATAAACATTGCTGCAACACATTCGTATAAAGCGGTGCCATCCATATTAATGGTTGCTCCCAGCGGTAATACGAAAGAAGTGGTTTTATTAGATACTTTCGCTTTCTTTTCTATACATTCCATTGTTACCGGTAATGTACCGGAGGAGGATGCCGTTGAAAAAGCGGTAAGCATCGCCGGAGCCATAGTTGCGTAATGACGTAATGGTTTTATCTTGCCGACAGTTTTTAATAATAATGCCATTGTAATGAAAGCGTGAAATGCCAATGCCAGCAATACCGTAATAAAAAACACAAGTAATGGCTGAAACGCACTAAAGCCGGTAGCGGTTATTGTTTTGGCAACAAGTCCAAATACGCCAATAGGGGCGAATTTCATAACAAACATGGTTATTGCCATCATGACATTAAATATGCCTTGCCAGAAGTTTTCCAAAGTTTGCTTTTGTTGTCCGGCAAGTTGACTCATAAAGTAGCCGAATAACATCCCGAAAAAGATCAGCCCAAGCATTTGTCCTTCAGCTGCTGCTTTTACGATATTAGTTGGCACCATGCGAAGAAAAACATCTGTAATATCACCCGCACCACGACCTTCAACACGTTCTAATTGGGCAGCGACTTCTGTACCTGTACTCAGGTTGAGCATTTCGCCAGCCGGTTTGCCATCGACAATGCCGGGCGCTAAAACATTGACAAAAAATAAACCGATCATGATCGCCAATAGACTTGATAATAAATAAAAGCCTATGGTTTTGCCGCCGAGTCTACCGAGATTATTACTGCCACCAATATTCGATATGCCGCAAATGATCGAAGAAAGTACCAGAGGCACGATGATCATCTTTAATGCATTGAGGAATAGTGTGCCGATAAAGTCAAAGACACTATAAAAAGTGACACTGCCGATAGCAGTGTCTTTATCAATCAAACTACCAATTAACATTGCTGAAATAATGGCAATAAGAATTTGCCAATGTAATTTCAGCTTCATCATTTTTTTAATTTTTTGGAAAAATTAAATGAAATTAGCGCATGCATAGCGGCATAACATTGTCTTGTTAAAAGCTTTTATTGCTATTAACCCATGCCAATAGAGTTAAAGCCGCTATCTACATATGTGATCTCACCAGTGACTGCTGATGCGTAATCAGAACATAAAAATGCAGCAACATTTCCGACTTCATCAATGGTGACATTACGTCTTAATGGCGAAACTTTTTCTACATGATTCAAAAAGTCACGCATGCCACTGATACCGGCAGCTGCCAGCGTTTTTATTGGGCCAGCAGAGATGGCATTAACACGTATGCCTTCAGGCCCGAGGCTGGAAGCCATATAACGCACATTCGCTTCAAGGCTGGCCTTAGCAACGCCCATCACATTGTAATTAGGCATAGCACGTACAGCGCCAATATAGCTGAGGGTTAGCATTGAGCCATTTCGGCCTTTCATCATTTCTCTGGAAGCATCAGCCAGCGCTGAGAAACTATAGGAACTGATTTCGTGAGCCTTCAAGAAACCTTCACGGGTGACATTTTCTAAGTATTCGCCATCAAGCTGCTCTTTTGGCGCAAAAGCTACGGAATGAACCAATATATCTAAGCCATCCCAATAATCGTCCAAATGCTCAAAAACAGATTGAATTTCTTTATCACTGGAAACATCACAAGGAACCACGATTTCCGAGCCGAGTTCTTCGGCAAATTTTTCGACTCTGCCGCGTAATTTGTCATTTTGATAGGTGAAAGCCAATTCAGCGCCTTCACGATGCATGGCCTGTGCAATACCCCAGGCAATTGAACGGTTACTGGCAACGCCAACAATTAGCGCACGTTTATTATCAAGTAATCCCATCTGTGTATCCTTCTTATTAATATTGTTATGTTGAAACTTTTTATTGTTTGAATATCTAAAGTGTACAGAAAAACGCGCGCGTTTATAATGCACAGGTGACTACAAAATACATAAAAATAATAAATAGAATGAAGTTCGGCATTATTTGGCTATTTCTATGCTCATTTCTGCTTACTGGCTGTGAGCAATCGGCGTGGAACAATCCCTATCCGCAAGAAGATGCGTCGAAGCGTATTTATTATGATTCGTTTTCCGAACGTCCCAAGCACCTCGATCCGGTCAGCTCCTATAGTGCTAATGAATATGTATTTTTAGGACAAATTTACGAACCGCCATTGCAATATCACTTTTTAAAGCGTCCGTATGAGTTAATACCGTTGACAGCGACAGAATTACCAAAGCCGGTTTATCTGGATAGTGATGGAAATGTGTTAGATGAAAACGTCGAGCCTGAAAAGATTAAGCAGGTTAAATACAGTATTTCTATCAAACCGGGTATTTTATTCCAGCCACACCCGGCATTCGCAAAAGATGCCAGCGATAATTACCTTTATCATGATCTGAATCCCGAAAAGTTAACAAATATTCATACCTTGTCTGATTTTGATGTGGTGGGTACGCGTGAATTACTGGCAGAAGATTATGTTTATCAGATAAAAAGAATGGCGCATCCGAAAATTCATTCACCAATAGCCGGTTTAATGGGTAAATACATTGTTGGTTTGAATGAGTTAGCAAAAGAGTTGCAAGATATTGATTTGTCAAAAACAGATTACGTTGATTTGAATGAATATGATTTAGCGGGTGTTAAGGTTATTGATGATACGACATTTGAAATAACACTGAATCAGAAATACCCGCAATTTATATATTGGCTATCAATGAGCTTTTTTGCGCCAATGCCTTGGGAAGCGGATTACTTTTATACGCAAGAAGGTATGAAAGATAAAAACATCACGCTTGATTGGTATCCGGTTGGCACGGGGCCATTTATGTTGTCAGAAAATAATCCAAATCGACGAATGGTACTCGAGCAAAACCCGAACTTCCGCGGCGAAGCCTATCCGACAGAAGGAGAGCAAGGCGATAGAGAATTAGGTTTGCTTGATGATGCCGGTAAAACAATGCCATTTATTGATATGGCGATTTACAGCTTGGAAAAAGAGACGATACCGTCATGGAATAAATTCCTGCAAGGTTATTACGATACGTCCGGTATTGTGTCAGATAGTTTTGATCAAGCTGTTCAGTTTAATGCGCAAGGTGATGCTGAACTAACGGATGAAATGCAGGAAAAGGGCATACGTTTAATAACTGCAACAACGACATCAACCTATTACAACGGCTTTAATATGGCCGATGACGTCATTGGTGGCGACAGCGAAAGAGCACGTTTATTAAGACAAGCGATATCAATTGCGGTTGATTATGAAGAATATATTTCCATTTTCGCCAATGGCCGAGGTAAGCCCGCGCAAGGTCCGATTCCTCCGGGAATCTTTGGTTCGGTCGAAGGTGAAGCAGGCATAAACCCTTATGTCTATGAATGGAAAAACGGTAAACCGGTTAGGCGCAGTATTGAATACGCAAAAGAATTAATGGTTAAAGCTGGTTATCCGAATGGACGCGATCAGGAAACAGGTAAACCATTAACATTAAATCTAGATACGCCTGCATCAGGCCCGGGCGCGAAAGCGGTATTCGACTGGATACGAAAACAATACGACAAACTCGGTATTAATCTTGTTGTACGTGCAACAGATTACAATCGCTTTCAGGAAAAAGTACGCAAAGGTACGACACAAATTTTTCAATGGGGTTGGAATGCGGATTATCCCGATCCAGAAAACTTTTTCTTTTTACTTTATGGGCCAAATGGAAAGTTTAAATATCAAGGAGAGAACGCAGCAAATTATAGTAACCCGGAATTTGATAAATTATTTAATCAAATGAAAAGCATGAGTAATTCGCCTGAAAGACAGGAAGTCATAAATAAGATGGTTGATATTGCCAGAAAAGATGCGCCTTGGTTATGGGGCTTTCATCCGGTGGGATTTTCTTTGCATCATGGCTGGTATCACAATGCAAAACCAAACTTGATGGCAAACAATAAATTAAAATATCGCCGCATAGAACCACAGCAACGTTCAGAAAAACGTGTCGCATGGAATAAACCTATCTGGTGGCCGATTGCATTAGTCGCAATATTAATAATAGCGATATTACTACCCGGTATTATTTCCTATCGTCGAAGAGAGAGGGAAGTAATCTTATGATGGCTTATATTGTAAGGCGCATAGCTTATGCCATACCCATACTCATCGGCGTAAATGTCATTACGTTTTTATTGTTTTTTGTTGTTAATACGCCTGATGATATGGCGCGTATGCAACTCGGCGCAAAACATGTCAGTGAAACAGCGATAGAAAAATGGAAAGAAGAAAGAGGTTATGACAAACCGGTACTCTGGAACAGTGATGCCGAAGCGTCAGGAAAAATAACGAATACAATCTTTTTTGAAAATTCAGTCAGGTTGTTTTTGTTTGATTTTGGTCGTTCCGATAGCGGTCGTGATATTAGTTATGATATTAGTCAGCGCATGTGGCCAAGTCTTTCTATTACTGTGCCTAGTTTAATACTCGGTTTATTAGCCTATATAAGCTTTGGTTTAATACTGGCTTTTTTCCGTGGCAGTTATATTGATATATCGGGTGTCATTCTTTGTGTTGCGATGATGTCGATATCCGGTTTGTTTTATATTATTGGCGGACAGTTTCTAATAGGTAAACTACTAAACCTTGTGCCTATTTCAGGTTATGACACTGGCTTCAATGCCATTAAGTTTACCGTCTTACCTGTACTAATCGGTTTGGTTGGTGGTATTGGTGCGAGTACTCGT
>JBMZNW010000131.1:0-5999 GCA_049619915.1 Gammaproteobacteria bacterium | reverse complement strand
TGATCGAATGCCTTAAGGCGAATTCTTATTACTTGTTCTTCAGACATGTTCTATTTACTCAATAATTTTAGAGACAACGCCCGCACCAACAGTACGACCACCTTCTCGGATTGCAAAGCGTAAGCCTTCTTCCATCGCAATCGGTGCAATCAATTTCACCGTTACTTTAACGTTATCACCCGGCATCACCATTTCAGTGCCTTCAGGTAATTCCATCGCACCGGTCACGTCGGTGGTTCTAAAGTAGAACTGTGGACGGTAGTTGTTGAAGAATGGTGTATGTCGACCACCTTCATCTTTACTTAATACGTAGATTTCTGTTTCAAAGTGCGTATGTGGGGTAATGGAACCCGGCACACAAAGAACTTGACCACGTTCGACTTCTTCGCGTTTGGTACCACGCAGTAGAACACCGACGTTGTCACCGGCTTGTCCTTCGTCAAGTAACTTACGGAACATTTCTACACCGGTACAGGTGGTGCTTTGCGTTTCTTTGATACCGACAATTTCAATTTCTTCGCCGACTTTGACAATGCCACGTTCTACACGTCCTGTTACAACGGTACCACGACCTGAAATACTGAAGACGTCTTCAATTGGCATTAGGAATGGTTTGTCTACTGGGCGCTCTGGTAATGGGAAGTATTCGTCCATTGCAGCAACCAGTTTCATGATTGAAGGTGTACCAATGTCTGAGGTATCGCCTTCTAATGCTTTTAATGCTGAGCCGGTTACGATCGGGGTATCGTCACTTGGGAAATCGTAAGAGTCGAGTAGTTCACGGATTTCCATTTCGACTAATTCTAATAATTCTTCATCGTCAACTTGGTCTGCTTTGTTGAGGTAGACGACGATGTAAGGAACACCGACTTGACGTGATAAGAGGATGTGCTCACGGGTTTGTGGCATAGGGCCATCTGCTGCACTACAGACTAGGATAGCGCCGTCCATTTGTGCCGCACCGGTAATCATGTTTTTCACATAATCCGCGTGTCCTGGGCAGTCAACGTGCGCATAGTGACGGTTATCACTTTCGTATTCTACGTGTGCGGTCGCAATGGTTATACCGCGTTCGCGCTCTTCAGGTGCATTATCAATGTCACCGTAGTCCTTGAATTCACTACCGTTCGCTTCGGCCATTGTTTTGGTAATCGCCGCTGTTAACGTTGTCTTGCCATGGTCAACGTGACCGATTGTGCCCACATTCACATGGGGTTTTGAACGTTCAAATTTTTCTTTAGACATTGATAAATCACTCCTAAATGATTTATTAGTTAAAATTAAAAGTTAAAAAGTGGAGCTCATAACCGGATTTGAACCGGTGACCTCTTCCTTACCAAGGAAGTGCTCTACCGACTGAGCTATATGAGCAAAAACCCGTTTCACTACTCCTTATTATTAGTAACAAACCAAACAGCATTTGCTACTAGAAACCTTTCATAATACTCAATAAACATGACCGAACAGTTAAATTCATGTTTATTGTTATAGTTTGGAGCGGGTGATGGGAATCGAACCCACGTGTTCAGCTTGGAAGGCTGACGTTCTACCATTGAACTACACCCGCCTTATTTACTTCAACACCCGATTACACGCTCTATCAATACAATGTTTGATAGGTTAATCTCCATTCAAATCTATAATTATTTGGTGGAGGGGGTAGGATTCGAACCTACGAAGGCTTAGCCAACAGATTTACAGTCTGCCCTCGTTGACCGCTTGAGTACCCCTCCAAAATTCAGCCGGGTATTCTGTGGTAATCAAATACGACTGTCAACAGAAGAAAGTGAACAAATTTAACTAATTCTGACGGTATCGCCGCTTTGCCCATCTCGAATCTCTGTTGGACGTAAGTCATTGGAAATATTGGTTGGAATTACATAATCAACGTCATTTAAAAAGTATTCTCTGACTGCCACATCACTTTTAGCAGGTTCAGCCGAACTTGGATTTGCACTGGTTGAAACAATAGGCCCCAATTTTTCACATAAATCGCGCACTATTGGATGAGCGCTAACGCGTACAGCCAATGTATCGTGCTTGCCTGTTAACCAATTAGGTGTTTCTGGCTTGGCAGGAATTAACCAGGTTACTGGCCCCGGCCAACTTTCATCAATTTTTTCTCTGTTATGTTCAACTTTGGTAAAATCAACGAACGGCTCCAGCTGTTCAATACTAAAAGCGACTAAAATAAGACCTTTGTCTACGGGACGATCTTTTAGTTTTAAGATTTTATTGACTGATTCTTCATTAAGCGGCAAACAACCTAGGCCAAATACGGCTTCGGTTGGATAGGCAATCACACCACCTTTTTCGCAGATTGAAATAGCACGCTTTAGATGTAATGCGTTCATTTGAGTTTTATCTTGGTAGGTAGAAAAGAATTAAGACGTTTTTTTCTTGCTTACTTTTTTCTTCGAACTTGTTTTTTTAGTCGTCTTCTTTTTACTGACTTTCTTTTTGCTAGCTGTTTTTTTCGTTTCTGCTTTTTTCGTAACTTTCTTGCTGGCTTTCTTCGCCGCTTTCTTTTTCGCCTTTTTCTTGCCGCGTCTGGAAACTGGCGCTGCCTCTATCATTTCCTTACATTGCTCTAGCGTTAAACTTTTAGGTTCAACATCTTTCGGAATTTTCGCATTCTTATTTCCGTCCGTAACATAAGGTCCATAACGTCCGTTTAAGACAGAAATACCTTCCTCTTCAAATATTTTGATCTGTTTTTCAGCATCTGCTTTTTTCTTAGCAGCAACCAATTCCAATGCTCTTTCAAGCGTAACCGTATAAGGATCATCTTCTTTCGGAAGAGAAACAAACTTACTGGCATACCTTATATAAGGGCCAAAACGACCGACACTCGCGGCGACTTCTTCGCCTTCCGGCGTTTCTCCTAATAATCGTGGAAGTTTAAAAAGTTCTAACGCTTCTTCCAGTGTAATAGTGTCGAGTTTTTGCCCTGGGCGTAAACCTGCAAACTTAGGTTTATCTTCATCATCTTTTGTACCCTCTTGCGCATAAGGTCCGTAACGACCGATACGCACAGAAATTTCCTTACCTGACTTAGGGTGAACACCTAAAACTCTAGCCTGAGCAACTTCACTGCGACTAACATTCTCATCAATGTCTTCAACTTTTTTAATAAAGGGTTTCCAGAAGTCTTTCAGCAACGGCACCCATTGTTTTTCACCGCGTGAAATCGCATCCAGATCATCTTCCAGTTTGGCTGTGAATTCATAATCAACATAACTGTTGAAATGATCAGTCAAAAAGCCATTCACAATCTTACCCATATCCGTTGGATGGAATCGTTTGTTTTCAACTTCGACATATTCTCTATTTCTGAGAGTGGAAATAATATTCGCGTAAGTTGAAGGACGACCAATACCGTATTCTTCTAATGCTTTAACAAGGCTTGCTTCCGAGTAACGCGGTGGTGGTTCTGTAAAATGTTGCTCATCACGAATTTGTAATAGTTTTACTTTTTCGCCCTCTTCTAATGGCGGTAACATTTTTTCATCATCATCAGACTTAGCGTCATCTTGTCCTTCAAGATACACTTCCATAAAACCCGGATCAGCAATGGATGAACCGTTTGCCCGAAATAAATTTCCTTCACCACATTCCATATCAACAGCAACTGTATTGATAGTGGCATGTTTCATCTGGCAAGCCATCGCTCTCTTCCAGATCAGTTGATAGAGCTTGAATTGATCCGGCGTTAAGCTGCTTTTAATTTCAGTAGGTATGCGGGCAAAAGATGTCGGACGAATCGCTTCGTGTGCTTCCTGTGCATTTTTTGATTTCGTTTTAAAGACTCTCACTTCATCAGGTAAGGCATCTTTGCCATAACGTGCTGCAATAACAGAGCGGACTTCTTCGATAGCTTCTTCTGCCAAGTTAACAGAGTCAGTACGCATATAGGTGATTAAACCAACAGCGCCGTCACCCACATCAATACCTTCATATAATTCTTGCGCTGTTCTCATTGCACGCTGAGCAGTAAAGCCCAACTTTCTGACCGCTTCCTGCTGCATAGTAGAAGTAATAAACGGTGGTGCGGGCTGACGTTTACGTTGCTTCTTCGCAACTGTCTTGATTAACAGTTCACCCGCTGCTGCTTTCTCTAATTGCGATTTTACATCTGCAGCGTGTTCTGTTTTTTCGATACTAAATTGTTTAACTTTTTCATTATCAAACAAGGTTAGTTTGCCGAGAAACTGGCTGTCCTTATGTTCCAGATCAGCTTCTATCGTCCAGTATTCTCTTGGTATAAATGCTTCAATTTCTTTTTCACGTTCAGCAATCATTCTTAATGCGGGTGATTGCACACGACCCGCTGACAAACCTCTTTGAACTTTTTTCCAGAGTAAGGGAGAGAGATTGAAACCGACCAGATAATCAAGAACCCGACGTGTCTGCTGTGCATCAATTAAATCAGAGGCTAACTGTCTAGGATGTGCTATTGCATCCTGTACTGCACTTTTTGTTACTTCATGAAAAACAACACGTTTAACTTCTTTATCTTTTAAGCAGTCTTTTTCTTTTAATAACTCATATAAATGCCAGGAAATTGCTTCACCTTCGCGATCCGGGTCAGTCGCGAGGTATAATGTTTCAGCTTTCTTTAATGCTTTCATAATAGCATTAACATGTTTCTCATTTCGTTCAATTGCTTCGAACTTCATGGAAAAATTATTTTCTGTATCAACTGCACCGGTTTTTGGAAGGAGGTCACGCACATGACCATACGATGCAAGAACTTTATAGCCCTTACCGAGGTAACGTTCTAATGTTTTACATTTAGCTGGAGACTCAACAATTACAACAGCGCTACACATAAATAAACATTATCATTTTAATAATTAGTGAATAAAAACCGGAATATGATGGAAGTATCAAATCTTCAAAAACTAATGCACAACAGCACTAAACTCGTCCATAACAACATCTTCCATCCAAGCAAACGCAGCTTCTTTACCGGGTCTGTTAAACAAGACCATTAATACAACCCATTTAAGTTGTTGTAATTCTATTACGTCAGTTTCAAGCGCCATAACTCTATCAATAACAAGTTCACGGTCTTCGGAATCAAGTACGCCTGATTGTTCGAGAAATAATAAGAATCCTTTGCATTCAATATCCAGTTTTTCACTTTCGACATCATTGAAAAGCCTGATTGACATAGAACGAAGAAGGTTTGTATCAAGCTTATCCTTCTGCATTGCCAATCCTTCTAACCAGTCTATTGCCTTATCAACCTGTTTATCAGCAAAGCCAGCCTGAACTAATTGTGTTTTTAGATCATTTTGATCCGGGACTATTTCTAGTTCATCTTCGACATAATTAGATAGATAAGTACATCTAATACAGATTCTTTCATTCATTACTCTCTTTATGTTCAACCATTATGAACAACGACTATACAGGCCTCCCTGTTGCGATTCGATCAATCCTTGAAGTTCCAGTATTAATAGCATGGAGGAAACTGCTTCCGCCGTCAATCCTGTTAATTTAACCAACGTATCGACTGAAACAGAATCGTAAGCCATCTTATCTAACAATAGTCTATAATCGCTATCCATATCACTATAGTTAGAGTTATCAGGCTCACTTGGAATAGTCTTATTCATGACAATACTTGCTACAGGCGCCAACTCTCCAATAATATCATTGACTGATTCAACCAGCTTCGCACCTTGTTTAATGAGACTATGCGTGCCTCTAGCAAGAGGATTATGAATAGAACCAGGCAATGCAAAGACTTCTCTACCCTGCTCTAATGCGTAGTTTGCAGTAATCAATGAACCACTTTTTTTAGCTGCTTCAACAACCAAGACACCGGTACTCATGCCACTAATAATACGATTCCGTTGCGGAAAATTACCTGCATTGGGTTTAGTGTCAGGTGGGTATTCAGAGAGCAGTAAGCCTGTTTCAACAATTTGGCTAGCAATTTTTTTGTGGCGTGCCGGATAGATACTGGCTAAACCATTTCCCAAAACTGC
>JBMZNW010000130.1:0-6022 GCA_049619915.1 Gammaproteobacteria bacterium | reverse complement strand
AAATGTGCTCGAATGCTCATTTATTATTTATAAACTCCGCTTCTACGCGCATTTTCGCCTCGTCTGTGAATAAAATCTCTATCCGTGCAAAGCTCTTTTCAATAAATTAAAGAATAGTTATTAACTTTTAAACATTATACCTTAGTACATTAACAATGCAGACGCCTCTGGATAAATATACGAGTGACCTTTCGCAAGAAGACTTCACTGCTGATCCCGCACAGAAAATTGCAGTGATGCATATGCAGCAGTTGTTCGAGAAATTAATTGAACAGCCGCAGAAACAAACTGGTTTATTCGCCCGCATTAAGTCTGCATTGACTAAAGCAGATGAAGAAAAAATAAAAGGTCTTTATTTCTGGGGTGGCGTTGGTCGAGGCAAAACGTATTTAGTCGATAGCTTTTATGAATGCTTACCTTTTGAAAATAAAATGAGATTGCATTTCCATCGCTTTATGCAAAATGTACATAAGGAATTGAAGTCACTCGGTAATGTAGAAAGCCCCTTAAAAATTATTGCACAAAGAATATCGGAACGAACGCGCATAGTTTGTTTTGATGAATTTCATGTGTCCGATATTACGGATGCCATGTTATTAGGTGGTTTGTTCGAAGCCTTATTTGAAAGAGGTGTGGTGTTAGTGACAACATCAAATCAGCACCCTGATCAGTTATATCAAGGTGGTTTACAACGAGAACGATTTTTACCGGCGATTGATTTAATTAAGCAAAATACGGAAGTGGTTAATGTCGATTCTGGAACCGACTATCGCTTAGAGTTTCTTGACCATGCTGGAATTTACCATTCGCCATTGGATGATAAAGCGTATGCAATGCTGGAAAATGACTTCGTGCATGTTTCCCCGGACCAAGGTACAAAAGGCGAATTGTTGGAAATTGAAGGGCGAACAATAGAGACAGTACGTTGCGGTGATGGTGTTGTTTGGTTTGAGTTTAATGCCTTATGCGATGGCCCAAGAGGAGCCGCAGACTATATTGAAATCGCCCGACAATATCAGACAGTATTGCTCGCTAATATTCCGGTGATGGACGATATGACCAATGATTTAGCCAAACGGTTTATTACATTGGTCGATGAGTTTTATGACCGCAATGTAAAACTGATCATTACCGCCGAGGCAAAGCCGGATGGTCTCTATACAGGTAAGCGATTAGCGGATGCATTTAAGCGCACGGTGAGTCGTCTGGAAGAAATGCGAACGCACGATTATTTGGCGAAGCAACACATTCCTTAAGTAACAATCTTTAATTTCCACGAATTAACTAGAGTTGTCTTTTCTATAAGATGACTTAAGTTATTGTTTTTATTAAATAATTAACTCTTATTTGTTAAATAGCTAAAAACTTATTTAGTTAACTTACAGTATATATTTGACATTCAACAATATATAAACTATATAAATAACTAATATTTAAAAGAAAACTTGAAAATATTAAAAATCTTTAAGGGAATTTACGACATTGAATGCAGCAGCAACAGATTTGAATGAAATCGTCGAATCAGATATCGCCGAAGTGCTTCAGTATCGCTATGGTGATGGTTTGGTTTATATGGCAAAAAAGCAGTCTGAAAGCATCTATAAACAGGCAGCAAATCAAGGTTTTGTCGATCAGGAAGGTTATCTAACGCGCAAAGGTAGAAACCTACTGGCGAAGTATCATTACTTATAAGCCTTACTACAAATTTCATTTCGAAGCATTTTCATCACGATATTCATAGAATATCGTCCGCTTTTTTAATAACAAACAAGAATAAATATAGTAATATTTACTACTTTCCCACATTGTGATGAGCTGCTATCTTGCGCAGCCGCTACAACAGCAGAGTTATAAAAATAAATGTATAAGTACGATAATTACGATCAGACGATTGTTGATGAACGAGTCGCGCAGTTTCGCGATCAAACCGAGCGCTTTCTCGCCGGTAAAATAACAGAAGAAGAATTCAGACCATTACGTTTAATGAATGGTCTTTATGTGCAGCGTCACGCGCCCATGTTACGCGTGGCAATTCCTTACGGTTTACTGTCGAGTAAGCAGCTAAGAATGTTGGCGCACATTTCCAGAAAGTATGACAAAAGTTATGCGCATTTCAGTACGCGTCAGAATCTTCAATATAACTGGCCGGCACTGGAAACCGTTCCCGATATTCTTGCTGATTTAGCAAGTGTAGAAATGCATGCAATTCAAACCAGTGGTAACGATATACGCAACACAACGTCTGATCAGTTTGCTGGAGTTGCACCTGATGAATTAGAAGATCCAAGACCGTATTGCGAAATCATTCGTCAGTGGTCGACCTTCCATCCTGAATTTTCATATTTACCAAGAAAATTCAAAATAGCGGTAACGGGCGCAGAGAACGATCGTGCTGCTGTACAAGTTCATGATATCGGCATCTTCATGGTTAAGAATGATGCTGGCGAAGTAGGTTTTAAAGTGATTGTTGGTGGTGGTTTAGGCCGTACACCTTTTATTGGCCCATGTATCAAACCGTTTATTGAGAAACAGGATTTGCTTTCCTATCTGGAAGCAACGTTGCGTGTTTATAACCGCTATGGTCGCCGGGACAATAAATATAAAGCTCGGATAAAAATATTAGTAAATGAGCTAGGTAAAGAAGAATTTGCAAAACAGGTAGAAGAAGAGTGGTCACACATTAAAGATGGTGTGATGAAAATTGATCAAAAAGAAATTGATCGCGTTAAAGCCTTTTTCACTGACCCTGATTACGATAGTTCTGCAGCAGATGACACCAGCTTTGCCGCAGCAGTCGAATCGAATAAAGCATTTGCTAACTGGGTAAATAGAAATTTATTTCCGCACAAAGTTGCAGGTTATAAAGCCGTTGTTGTTTCATTAAAAGCACCAGACATTCCGCCGGGTGATGTTACTGATGAACAAATGGATCTCATTGCTGATTTAGCAGATGAATATAGCTTTGGTGAAATCGTCGCGACCCATGATCAAAATTTGGTGTTAGCGAATGTGAAACAAGCTGACCTGTTTGCTTTATGGGAAAAGTTAGCATCACAAAATCTGGCAACACCAAACATCGGTTTGTTAACCGACATGATTTGTTGCCCGGGTCTAGATTTTTGTGCCTTGGCAAATGCGGGTTCTATTCCAATAGCAAAACAGATTAACGATAAATTTGATGATCTGGATTATTTACATGATATTGGCGAGATCAAAATTAAAATGTCAGGTTGTATGAATGCCTGTGGTCATCACCATGTTGGCCATATTGGTATTTTGGGCGTGGATAAAAAAGGTGAAGAGTTTTATCAGTTAACGCTAGGCGGTTCCGCAGAGAATGAAGCAAGCCTTGGTGATCGTCTCGGGCCTGCTATTGGTAAAGACGATGTTGCTGATGTGATTGGTAAAATACTCGATGTTTATGTTGAGAATCGCGAAGAAACAGAAGCGTTTCTAGAAACCTATCGTCGTGTTGGCATTAAGCCATTTAAGGAACGTGTTTATGCAAGTAATTAAGAATAAAGAAGTCATCAATGATGACTGGCAGTTAATCCGCGACATCGAAACTGAAGATACAATCCCTGATGGTCAGGTTATTGTGCCTTTTGAATATTGGCAAGCTAATCGCGAAGCATTATTAAAACGTGATACTGAGCACGGGGTAATGATTAATGGCGATACAGTGACAGAAGACTTACTTGATGATTTGGAGCATTTTTCTGTCATCGCATTGGACTTTCCTGCATTTGGTGATGGTCGTTCTTATTCGCATGCTTCATTACTAAAACAGCGTTATGACTATAAAGGTGATTTACGTGCTGTGGGTGATGTTTTACAGGATCAACTGTTTTTCATGCAACGTTGCGGTTTTGATAGCTATGCGATTCGTGAAGATAAAGATATTGAAGAAGCATTAAAAAGCTTGAACGATTTTACTGTACGTTATCAGACAGCAGCAGATGGTGCGTTACCCATCTATAAGCAACGTTAAGTAAACTACACTGTAAGTACAGTGACTGAGGGTGTATTCAATTTATCATCACTGTGAAAGCCGCGTACTAATAAAACTTTATCACCAGTCGTTGCAAGACCTTCATCAATAATTATTTGTCTTGCTAGTTCATTTGGATTCGTCTTACCTGCTTTTTCTGAATATGCAGGTATGACGCTCCATAACATTGCCATTTGTCGACACACCTCTTTTTGATTAGTAATTGCAACAACAGGCGCTGCCGGTCTGGCTGAACTCATTGTCGCGGCAGACATACCGCTATGAGAAATAACCACAACAGCACGCACTCTTAAGTCATGAGACAGTTGTGACATAGAGTTGGCAATACCTTCCCAGATTGGTAATGCAGTATTTGATTCTTTATCGGAAACTTTCCCACCATAAGCATTATGCGCCCAGAGGTAGGATTCTGTTTGTCGTGAAATACGATCCATCATACTGACAGCATCATAAGGAAACTTACCGACCGCTGTTTCACCCGATAACATAATGGCATCGGTTCCAAGATTAACGGCATAAGCAACGTCGGTGACTTCGGCACGGGTTGGCCGTGCATTCTCAATCATCGATTCGAGCATTTGTGTAGCAACAATAACCGGTTTGAATTTTTCGCGTGCCAAGTCAATTAATTGATGTTGTGCAACAGGCACTTGTTCAGGGTTTAACTCCACACCCAAGTCACCTCGGGCAACCATGATGCCGTCTGCTGCATCAAGTATGGCAACGGCATTATCCAACGCTTCCGGCTTTTCTATTTTTGCAATAATACGTGCAGTGCTACCTTGCTCATTCATTAACTCTCTTAAATCATTAATGTCTTCAGCTGTTCTAACAAAAGACAAAGCAAGAAAATCAACACCAAGTTCTATCGCCAGTTTCGCATCGGCTTTATCTTTTTCCGTTAATGATGGTGCCGATACATTGACGCCTGGAAGGTTGATGCCTTTATGATTACCGAGTTTTCCACCATAAATAACAGTGCAAGTAATTTCCGTCCCTTCAACCTTGTCTACCTCGAGTTCTAATGTGCCATCAGCGAGTAAAATTCGGTCTTCAGGTTCAACATCATCAGCTAAAGCAGCGTATTGAGAGGGGATTAAACCAGGTTTGCCTTCGACATCGCGTGTCGTAACAACGACGGTTTCATTGCTTTTTAATTCAATAGCGTCGTTTTTAAATTTACCTGTACGGATTTTCGGGCCGCAGAGATCAGCCAATATGCCTATCGGTAAATCCAGTTCTTCAGAAATTTCGCGGATATAGGCATAGGTTTTTCGATGATAATCATGATCACCGTGGGACATATTTTGTCGAAAAATATTAACCCCGTTTTTAATTAATTTTCTGATTTGTTCCGGTTCACTACTGCCGGGCCCCAACGTTGCAATAATTTTCGTACGTCGTTTTTTTAGTAAATTAATTTGAGTAACGATCGACATGCTGTATAGGTCCTTTGTAGTGTTAAGAAGAAAATCAGCCAGAAGTTCTTTTCTGGCCTCTAGAACGGAATATCATCATCAAAATCATCAGCAGGCGCGGGTGCTGGTGATGCTGCCGCTTGAGGAGCAGGCGCACTTTGCTGAGGTTGAGGTGCAGAGTCATAATTTGCAGAGCCGCCGCCTTTACTACCTAGCATTTGCAATTCATTTGCAACGATTTCAGTAGACCATCTGTCTTGACCGTCTTTGTCTTGCCACTTACGCGTTTGAATACGGCCTTCTATATAAACTTGCGAGCCTTTGCGCAAATATTCGCCAATGATTTCAGCTAATCGACCAAAGGCAACGACACGATGCCATTCGGTGCGCTCCTGTTGTTCACCTGTTTCCTTGTCTCGCCAGGATTCTGCAGTGGCAACACTAATATTTGCAACCGCGGCGCCTCCTGCGGTATAGCGCATATCCGGATCGTTGCCCAGATTACCAACTATAATTGCTTTATTTACCCCACGAGCCATGAATTTTCTCCTGATAATGTTCTAAAAAAACGAATGACAGAATAATACTATAG
>JBMZNW010000129.1:0-6026 GCA_049619915.1 Gammaproteobacteria bacterium | reverse complement strand
TATTCGGCCTTTTCGCCGCTTTTCTAGTCTTTATGAGCATCAAAAAATCACCGGCCGGTGAGGGTAAATTAAAAGAAATTTCCGACGCTATTCATCTCGGCGCGATGGTTTTTATGAACAGTGAATATAAGCGTTTGGCTATATTCTGTGTCGTTTGTATCGCTGCAATCGCTGTTTCTGATTTAGGTATCAATACTGCATTGGCATTTTTGCTCGGCGCAATCTGTTCCGGCTCAGCAGGTTATTGGGGCATGTATACCGCAACACATGCAAACGTCAGAACGGCGGTTGCTGCAAATACCAAAGGCGCACCTGAAGCATTAAGCATCGCTTTCTTTGGTGGCTCTATCATGGGCTTAACCGTTGCAGCGATGGGCTTGTTCGGAATCGGTATTCTTTATTATTTCTTCGCTGGCGATGCACATACTATTCACGCTATCGAAGGTTTTGCTATGGGCGCCTCTTCCGTTGCGCTTTTCTCTCGTGTTGGCGGCGGTATTTTCACCAAAAGTGCCGACGTTGGTGCTGACCTGGTTGGTAAAGTTGAAGCCGGTATTCCAGAAGATGATCCGCGTAACCCAGGTGTAATTGCTGATAACGTTGGTGATAACGTCGGCGACGTTGCTGGCATGGGATCAGATATTTTTGAATCTTATTGCGGTTCGATGATTGCAACGATTGCATTGGCTTCAACAATGTCGTTGTTAACCATTGATAAATTAGCACCAAATGGCACGCAAGAAACGCTAACGTTTATGCCATTAGCATTAGCTTCTATTGGTTTGATTTGCTCAATGATAGGCATTTATTCCGTTAAACTTTTTTCAGCAAAGAGTCCAGAAGTCGCACTAAGAATCGGCACGATGGGATCTTCTGTCATTTTTATTATTGCAGCGTTTATTTTAATTAAAATGCTAGGTGGTTCGATTCATGTTTGGGTTGCTGTTCTTTCCGGTGCTGCAGGCGGCATCATTATAGGACTGGTAACTGAATACTATACGGGTGGTGCACCTATCAGAAAAATCGCAAAAGATGGCGAAACAGGATCAGCGACAGTCATGATCAGTGGTCTTGCTACTGGTATGCAATCTGTTGCTATTCCGGTATTGACAATTTGCGGCATCATCTTAGTCGCCAGTCACTTTGCCGGTTTATACGGTGTCGGTATCGCGGCTGTTGGTATGTTAAGTACTGTTGGTATTACCATGGCAATTGATGCGTATGGTCCCGTTGCTGATAACGCTGGCGGTATTGCTGAAATGGCAGAGCTTGGTAAAGAAACGCGTGAGATTACTGACTCGCTTGATGAAGTCGGTAACACCACAGCCGCTATCGGTAAAGGCTTCGCAATTGGTGCCGCTGCTTTAGCCGCGCTTGCATTAATCAGTGCTTATATCGAAAAGATTACCGCGAAAAACCCGGACTTCGTATTGCAGATTAATGATCCATTAGTACTCAGTGGTATGTTCCTAGGTGGTATCTTCCCATTCCTCGTAAGTGCAATGACAATGACTGCTGTCGGTGATGCGGCTTTCGATATGATTAAAGAAATCCGTCGTCAATTCAAAGAAATTCCAGGTTTAATGGAAGGCACAGGTAAACCGGATACCGCAAGCTGCGTTGATATCGCAACGCGCGCTGCATTAAAACGTATGATTATGCCAGGCACGCTTGCTGTACTTGCTCCAGTTGTTGTTGGCTTTGGCCTTGGCCCACAAGCATTAGGCGGCATGTTAGGTGGCGCTTTAATCTGCTGCGTTATGATGGCATTAATGATGGCGAATGCAGGCGGCGCATGGGATAACGCTAAGAAGCACGTTGAAAAAGGTAATCTCGGTGGTAAAGGTACCGAATTACATGCTGCCGTTGTTGTTGGTGATACCGTCGGTGATCCTTTAAAAGATACCTCGGGTCCATCAATGAATATTTTAATTAATGTGATGGCGATCGTTAGCTTAGTAATCGCTCCATTGTTAGTTTAAATATTATTTTTTAAGTTATAACTTTAAGGCCGCATTTTTATGCGGCCTTGCTTTATTTACATGGATGTAATGTCAGGAATATATTCCAGACTATTCCTAAGTACTTACATCCATGTAAGCAATATCGGTTGTGCAGGACGCACACAACCGATGCATCTATAATAGTTACATGTCTGAAAACACCGGCTTTCCTCCCATCGCAAAACTTGATGCGAAGATATTAATACTTGGCTCGATGCCGGGAGTGAAATCTTTTGAAAAGAATCAATACTACGCAAATCCTCGTAATACTTTCTGGTCAATTATGATTAAGCTTTTAAACGGTGATGAAGAATTAAATTATCAACAACGAAAAAAATTATTAACAAATAACCGCATCGCTTTATGGGATGTATTAAAAAGTTGTTATCGCGAAGGCAGTCTTGATTCAAACATTGACCATTCAACAATTATAGCGAATGACTTTAATCTTTTTTTAAACAAACAAAAGCAGATTAAAACGATCTTATTTAATGGCGGTGAAACAGAAAAGCTATTTAATAAATATGTTATGAAAACATTAGATAATAAAGAAATTGAATACTTCAAGTTACCATCAACCAGCCCTGCACACGCGGCGATGTCATTTGATGAAAAGTTATTGAAGTGGCAAGTAATAAAAGAATTACTCTAAAGTATAACTTTACCAATTCTCAATAGAGGTTCGAACATCAACTTCAAATGTCCAAGCTGTTTTAGCTTGTTTGTAAAGATATTCATAAGCATCAACAATACCTTCAACATTAATCATGCCTTCTTCTCCAAGTTTATTCGCATACTCTGGAAAATTTGTTCGAATCTTTTCACCGTTAATAGGTCCATCAATAAGGATGTGTCCAACATGGATACCTTCTGGTCCAACTTCTTTTGCTATAGCCTGAGCAAACGTTCTAAGTGCCGCTTTGGCAGAATTAAATGCCGAGAAACCGGCGCGACCACGCAACGAGGCACTGGCACCAGTAAAAATGAGAGTACCTTTATTATTTGGCTGCATCCGCTTTATTGCTTCACGCCCAAATAAAAACCCACCGAAACAACATGCTTTCCATGCTTGCTCAAAATAATCCGTATCCATGTTAATAATTTGTCCGGGAAAATTATTGCCGACATTATAAATAGCAAGATCAATAAGCCCTGTTACAGAGGCGTCATCAAATAGTTTGGTAATTTGCTTCTCGTCCGTGCCGTCAACAACATATGCTGTGGCATTATCACCATTTGCCTCAATAGAAGAAACTACAGTATCTAGTTTTGCTTGAGTGCGCCCGGCAACATAAACATGTTTACCCAACGCAGCAAATCGACGACATAAAGCTGCGCCGAGCCCTTGCTCAGGACCAACACCAATGATTATTGCTGTATCCATAAAGACTAGTACGTTCTTAATGCGCGTTGTTCTTTCCAGTTAAACCACAACTTTGGTGAAAGTTTATTTAATAAACGATCTACCGATTGCATAACTAGTAAATTATAAGCGCCATGTAGTTTTCCAAATAATGTTTGGCTTGGACAACGTAAGGAGACCGAATAGCCTGGCTCATCATAGATAAAGTGATGCCAGTATCCGCTGGGGATATATAACGTATCGCCTGCATTTAATTCTACTTTATAGCCTTTTGCTTTTTTTAAATTGGGAAATTTCTCAGCATCGGGTTTTTCTACATCAATATAACTACGACAAGTAAAAGGGTAGCGATGTAAGTTCTTCGATTGTTCAAAAGGAAATAAATAAATTGTTCTTTTGCCTTTGATAACTGTGTGAAAAACATGAGACATATCAATATCAAAGTGCATTTGCGTCACTGAGTTTTTACAACCAAAAAACATGAAGACAAAACTTTTCGAAACATTATTGATAAGCGAAGGAAAGACGATATCGTTTACCAACTCTGGTATTTCAGATTTTATATTATAAAGAAACATGCGTAGATCCTGAGAGGTCGTCATGACTTTATCGATGTAGTCTCTCAACGGTATTGTTTCTACACTGGACATGTAATTTTTGCCAGCACTGGCAAAGCTGGCGTCATAAACTTTTACCAGCTTCTCGCCATGTTGTTCTTTGAAGAAATCAGGTGTCCACTTTTGTAATGCAGGCCATTTGTTTGACAGGCCTTTTATTACTAACGGCTTAAGAGGTTTATAATAATTTTCTGAGAATTGCTTTTGGTCTAACGAGTCTACTTTTTCAACTTCAGCGAGCTCTATGGTGTCACTCATGTTACCTATTAAGAAACTCGCTATAAGTATGCAGAATCTCAGAACGCTCCCAATGTAAAAAGTGGCCTGCGCCCGAGATCATTTTATATTCACAATCAGGAATTTTTGAAGACGCTTTTTCTATATCATCTTGATCCAGAATAGCATCATATTCCCCACTCAGAATAAGTGTTGATGCGGTTATTTTTCCTAACTCAATATACTCTTCGATATCTGATGCCTGTCCGACAAACTCACAGTGTTCATAGAAGCTAATAAACTGCTCGCGACTCATTTCTCTAAATTGATTAATCATCTGTTTTTTCTGTGAGTCAGGAATATGCTGACCAAAACGTTCAATCATCAGTGGCGCAATTTTTTCTGTTTTATCGCCTTTGAATAAACTTTGACCCGCTTTAATAACCTCAATGACTTCTTTAGTCGGTTTAGCACCGAAGCTACCGAGAATCATTTTATCAACCAACTCAGGATAACGCGCCGCGATTGCTGCAGAAATAATCGTGCCCCATGAAGCGGCTGCTAGAATAACTGTACCATTACGGTTGGTTTCATTAATAACGTTATATAAAACTTCAACCTGCTCTTCAAAGCTGATGCCTAATGATCCGGATAAAATTGAAGCACGGCCTTGTCCAGGCATGTCGAACAATACAACCGAATAATCATTTACGAAATGACTGACAAATGAGCGCCATGCTGCCATCGTTTGTTTTGCGCCGCTAATACAGATTATGGTCTTTTTAGCTTCACCATAAATACGATAAGGCACAAGAAATCGCCCTAATTTTAATTCACCTTTAATAGTTTTCATCAATATAACTTTTTATATATAAAATTCGTTGGTTGTCTTGATATCAAGTTAACTATCAAGAAGTATAAAAATACTGCTTTGGGTCATATAGAAACAAATTACCAATGTATTTATCAAGCCAGTTTGATTCAATAACTGGCACAGTTAACATTTATTTAACTAAACTATCAGGATTTACCGCTTAAAAGCGGCTAAACCACATAGACATCAATACTTTAGCAAAGTTCTTGCTCTTGGCTGTACCGATTACTTTACCTGAAAATATTAAAGTAATCCTACCATTAGAGCCAATAATTAATCACACTTTTTAAAAGGGCGTAAAAATACCATGGATTTTTGTTTTGTCGAGTGTTGTCGCATAACAAATTGAGGAATTTTGTCTTTTTTTAGCGACTTTCCTGACATTTAGCCAATATTAATGAGTAAATAACTATTTGAAAGCGAGTGAAGCTAACATTATTAGCAATACACTCTATTTACTATTTAATGAACTACCGACCATATCAGCCAGGCGTTTGCCCAGTATATAACTGATATTGAAATTCAATTTAGCAACAATATTTGGGAAGAATTTTAAGTCCTTTTGCATACGTTCATAGTCAAAACGTAAAGCGGAAACATCTTCAGTTGCAACAACATCGGCTGTACGTTCTGTTTCGCGTATATAGCCTATTTCACCAAAAACTTGCCCCGGTTTTAACGTTGCTAACGAACGCGACTGCCCATCATCTTTTCTGATAACGTCAACTTCACCAGAAAGAATTAAATACATATCTCGACCAACAGTATCTTGTTCGACTAAAAGCTCACCTTTTTTGAACTCATGTATTTCCGAAATCAATATTGCTTTACGTCGTTGATAGTCTGTCATGTTTTGGAATAACACACTGCCATCCAATACTTCTTTATCAACGGACATCGCCAGTATTTGATAGAGACCAACTAGACGAATACGCGCCATGATAATAGGCGTG
>JBMZNW010000128.1:2408-6051 GCA_049619915.1 Gammaproteobacteria bacterium | reverse complement strand
CATTGCGTTGCAGTAAGCTTTCCAATCCATTAGAATCGCGCCACTTTTATCCTTGCTTCACTCTGAAATAAGAGGAAGCTTTAATCCAAGAGGAATTGAAATGCGACACTATGAAATTGTGTTTCTGGTTCATCCTGACCAGAGCGAACAAGTACCTGCGATGATCGATCGCTACAAAGAGATGATTACCGGCAATGGTGGTCAAATCCATCGTCTCGAAGACTGGGGCCGTCGTCTATTGGCTTACCCAATCAACAAAATCCACAAAGCACACTATGTTCTGATGAATATCGAATGTAATGCTGATGCTTTAAAAGAATTAACCGAAGCTTTCCGTTACAACGATGCGGTTATTCGTAATCTGGTCATTAAGAAAGACGAACCGGTAACGGGTGATTCTCCATTGATTAAAATCAAAGAAGAAGAAGCGGCCAAATCAGCATCAAAACCAGCAGAACAAGCTGCGCCTGAAGCTGCAGCAGCTGAAACCACCGAAGAACAACCTGCTGAAGAAGCAGAACAGGAATCAGAAGAAAAAGCTGAAGCTCCTGCAACTGAAGAATAAAGAGAGGATTAAATAATGGCTCGTTATTTCAAACGTAAAAGATTTTGCCGATTTACCGCAGATGGTGTTCTCGAAATCGATTATAAAGATATTAATACCTTAAAAAATTATGTTTCTGAATCAGGCAAAATTGTTCCTAGCCGTATTTCAGGAACCAACGCGCGTTACCAACGCCAGTTATCAACAGCAATCAAGCGTGCGCGCTATCTTGCTTTGATCCCATACTGCGACGCGCATTAATCTGTTATCATAAAAAAGTTAAGAATTGAGGTTGTCTGATGGAAGTTATCTTGCTTGAAAAAGTGCACAAACTCGGAGCTTTAGGCGACCGAGTCAACGTTAAACCTGGTTTTGGTAGAAACTACCTGATTCCTAGTGGTAAAGCCGTTTCTGCTACAGCAGATAACATTGCCAAATTTGATGCTCGCCGAGCAGAGTTGGAAAAACAAGAGCAAGATGCTTTGAACGAAGCAAATGCTCGTGCTGAAAAGCTGAATGCGACGACTGTTTCTATTGCTCGGAAAGCCGGTGATGAAGGTAAGCTTTTCGGTTCAGTTGGCACAGCAGATATTGCTGAAGCCGTTTCTGCGACGGGTGTTGAGTTATCTAAACACGAAATCAGACTTCCTGAAGGACCAATTCGCAGCACGGGTGAAATTGAACTTGATGTTCAACTTCATGCAGATGTCACTGCGACAATTAAGGTTAATGTTGTTGCTGAAGAAGGAAACGATTAATCCTTTTTTCTGAAAACCTGCAACGATATTAAAAGATATCTTCTCGATTGCCTGTATACATGTGTATACAGGTAATCACATAATGAGTTGTAAACAACTCTGATGCAGGAACCGGTACATACACCTTTTTCTAATGATGCTGAAACCTCAGCATTAAAAATTCCACCGCATTCTATTGAAGCCGAACAGGCTGTTCTTGGTGGTGCTTTTCTTGATAAAGAAGCTTGGGATAAAGTCGTTGAGCGTGTGCGCGAAGAAGACTTTTATCGTAAAGATCATCGAACGATTTTCCATGCCATTAATAAACTCAGTGAAGAAGGTCAGCCTTACGATATCGTTACCGTAGCCGAATGGTTGGAAAACCATCAGTTGCTGGACGAAGCGGGTGGCATGCGTAACCTAGCTGCTTTAGCTGAGAATACACCGAGCGCCAGTAATATTTCTGCTTATGCCGATATTGTGCGTAAACGTTCTATCTTGAGACAGCTCATTTCGGCGACAACCGATATCAACGATACCGTTTTTAATCCGCAAGGGCGTAGCAGTGAACAGATTCTAGAATATGCCGAGCAAACAGTTTTCGAAATCGCTGAAAGAGAGAATCAAGGTAGAAAAAGTTACCACGGTATCAAAGATTATCTAAAAGATGCGTTGGAACGCATAGACGAACTGTTTCATAAAGACAGTCCGATTACTGGTATTGCCACCGGTTACGATGATTTGGATATGAAAACAGCGGGTTTTCAGAGGTCTGATTTGATTATTGTTGCCGGAAGGCCATCGATGGGTAAAACCGCATTTTCAATAAACATCGGTGAGCATGCCGCGATCAAAGGCAAAGAAAGCGTGGCGATTTTCAGTATGGAAATGCCGGGTGAACAATTAGCGATGAGAATGATGTCCTCATTGGGTCGAATTGATCAGCATAAAATACGTACAGGAAAGCTCGATGATGAAGATTGGCCGAGACTCACCTCCGCAGTCAGTATTTTGCAAGAATCGCGGATGTTTATTGATGATACACCGGCATTAACACCGTCGGAATTGAGAGCGCGTTGTCGCCGTATTTCACGCGAGCATGGTCTCGATCTGGTTATTGTCGACTATCTACAGTTAATGCAAGTTGCAGGAACAAGTGAAAACCGTGCAACGGAAATCTCTGAGATTTCACGTTCATTAAAAGCAATGGCAAAAGAATTAAATGTGCCTGTTATAGCTTTATCTCAGTTAAATCGTAGTCTTGAACAACGAACTGATAAACGTCCTGTCATGTCTGACTTACGTGAATCGGGTGCGATAGAACAGGATGCGGACGTTATTCTCTTTATCTACCGAGATGAAGTTTATGATCCTGAAAGTGTTGATAAAGGTATTGCTGAAGTCATCATTGGTAAGCAAAGAAATGGTCCGATAGGCAAAGTAAAACTTTCTTTCCTTGGCAAATACACACGTTTCGAAAATTATGTCGAAGATTATGCCTTGCCTCATGCTGGACCTCCTTCCGGGTTTTCTGAATGACACGACCATCAAGGGTAGTCATTGATAAACAAGCCCTGATACATAATTTACAACGCGTACGTGAACTAGCTCCCTCTGCAAAAGTAATGGCTGTGATTAAGGCTGATGCCTATGGTCATGGTATTGTCCGAACTGCTCAAACATTAAAAGACGCCGATGCTTTTGGTGTCGCTTGCCTTGAAGAAGCAGAAGAATTAAGAGCGGCTGGTATCACAAATCGAATCGTCTTACTTGAAGGCCCGCATAAAGCGATTGATCTAAATCGTATTGTAGAATTGCGATTAGATATCGTTATCCATAATGAACTACAAGTAGAGAATTTAGAGCAAGCAAGTTTAGATGAATCATTACAAGTTTGGTTAAAAATTGATACAGGCATGCATCGTCTTGGTGTGTCTATAGATAAAGCAGAAGGTTTATTAGAACGTCTAAATAATTGTTCAAATGTAAAAACTTCACCGAAGTTAATGACACACTTTGCTACGGCTAATGAAATAGATAATTCTCTAACACAACAACAACTAGAGTTGTTTAATCAATTTTGTAGTGAATTAGCTTATGAAAAAACATTGGCTAATTCTGCTGCGGTAATAAATTTTTCTGAAACACATGCTGAATGGATTCGTCCGGGTTTGATGTTATATGGCGTATCACCCATGCAAGATGAGCTTGCAAGTGATCATGATTTAAAACCAGTGATGACATTAGAGTCTGAAATTATTTCAATTCAACATTTATGTAAAGGTGATTCGGTTGGCTATGGTGCAACATGGCGCTGTCCAGAAGATATGCCTGTTGGTGTTGTTGCGGCCGGTTACGGTGA
>JBMZNW010000128.1:0-2377 GCA_049619915.1 Gammaproteobacteria bacterium | reverse complement strand
CCAAGGCATGCTAAATCAGGCACGCCAATTCTTGTAAACGGTGCGCGTTGTTCATTAGTAGGACGAGCATCAATGGATATGTTAACTGTTGATTTACGCAATCAACCTGAAGCAAAGATAGGTGATAGGGTTGTCTTGTGGGGAGAGTCATTACCTATTGAAGAGATAGCGCAATATGCTGATACCATTCCTTATGAATTACTTTGCGGTGTGCATAAACGATTAGAGTTTGTCGAAAATGGCTAAAGCAAAAGTATTATTTCAATGCAGTGAATGTGGTGCGGAAACGCCTAAGTGGGTAGGGCAGTGTCCAGAATGTATGGCATGGAACACCTTGCAGGAAACAGTTGCCGAAAAAAAAGTAGCTAATAACGTTAGTCGTTTTCGTGAACATTTAGCAGGGCCTGCAGAAGTGTGTTCTTTAAGTGAGGTTGATGCCAGCGAAACACCAAGACAAGAAACCGGTTTAGCTGAATTAGATCGCGTTATGGGTGGTGGTTTAGTTAAAGGCTCGGTTACATTAATTGGTGGTGATCCGGGTATTGGTAAATCAACCTTATTATTACAAACCTTGTCCTGTCTTGATAAAGCGAATATTTCCAGTCTTTACGTGACAGGTGAGGAGTCGGCACAACAAGTTGGTTTACGCGGACAACGATTAGGTTTGTCTTTAGATAATTTACGTATCTTAACGGAAAACCATTTAGAGCGAATTTTAAATGTCGCTAATAAAGAGCAAGCAAAAGTTATTGTTATTGACTCTATTCAAACGGTTTATAGTGATATGTTGCAATCAGCGCCGGGGGCTGTTGGGCAAGTTAGGGAATGCGCAGCGCAGCTTGTTCGTTTTGCTAAACAAACTAATACGGCTTTATTTCTTGTTGGCCATGTGACTAAAGAAGGCGCATTAGCAGGCCCAAGAGTATTGGAACATATGGTTGATACCGTGCTTTATTTTGAAGGTGACAGTAGTAGTCGTTATCGTGTTGTGCGTACTGTTAAGAATCGTTATGGCGCAGTGAATGAACTTGGTATCTTTGCCATGACCGATAAAGGCTTAAGAGAAGTCTCCAATCCTTCTGCTATCTTTTTATCCGGGCATGATGAACATGTTCCCGGTAGTGCCATCATGGTCACGCGCGAAGGCACACGTCCGATGTTAGTCGAAGTGCAAGCCTTAGTTGATCAATCTCATTTAGGCAATCCAAGACGTGTTGCATTAGGTCTGGAACAAAATCGCTTAGCTATGTTATTAGCGGTATTACATCGTCACGCAGGATTGTCGATGAGTGATCAAGATGTGTTTATTAATGTTGTTGGTGGTATGCGTATTACTGAAACAGCAGCTGACTTACCTTTATTACTCGCTATCGTTTCCAGTTTTAAAAATAAACCCTTACCGAATGACATGATTATGTTTGGTGAGATTGGTTTATCAGGTGAAATTCGTCCTGTGCAGAATGGTATTGAAAGATTGAACGAAGCAGAGAAGCACGGCTTTAAACAAGCTTTGATTCCTTTAGCGAATAAGCCAAAAGAAGTTTCATCAGAAATGCAGGTTCAAACCGTATCGCATTTATCACAAGTAATGGAAAAAGTAGGCTTGTGAACAGACTATAATCATAAATGGTTTAGGTAGTAAGGTTTTTAATAATATGGATATGATCAAAAAGATTAAACAGATGCCCATTTTGTTGGCTGTTTTGACCTTGGCTGGCATTGTCGCACCATTGTTGGCTGTTTTTTCAGTGTTAACTGTAAGTTTTGACCCAGAGGCGACAAAGCTTAAATATGGTGCTGCTGCAAATCTCTATGAGCTTTTATTAGTATTTTTATTATCAATACCTGCAAGTGTTGCATCTTTTATGGTTTTTCAGAAAAAAGGCGCTGCAATTTATTTTTTTATTGTTGGTTGGATTCTAATTTGTTTATCACCTCTCTGTTTGAGTGGGATAAAAGCTGATATGGACAGCAATTTAATCGAATTGATTTATTATGGTGTCCTAGGAATTGTTATTGGAGGCTATTTGCTAAAAAGTAAAGATGTTAAAAATTACTTTTCGACTGTAGTATCATAACGAATAAAAGAAAGGTTATAGCATAACTTATTATCAATTGTTATTTGCCTTTGGTTTTATATTTGTTGTGACCATCATTCTATTCTCTGGACTTCCCCTAATTTGTTAGAGGCCTTTTAGGTACTTATCATACTTAGCATGAAGAAAAGTTAAGCTGAAATCATATTCGATATTTCGCGTTGCAGTAGTTTTTCATCAGTAAGGTTTAGTTCTACAAGTCGTTTCAAATTTGTAACGCTATCAAGATCAATTTTTTCACAATGAAAACCAATATGATCATTTTCAGCGTGAGCGAATTG
>JBMZNW010000127.1:0-6152 GCA_049619915.1 Gammaproteobacteria bacterium | reverse complement strand
ATTGATGACGAGTTTTTTACAGCTTTTAAAAATGCTGAAAGACTAGGACGGTGGGAACCTGATATACAGCGAATGCTTGTCGATATTGGGTTAATTAACTGGCTTAAATTCCCTGCTTCAGAGCGTAAATATCTTTTAGATATCGTGTCACGTTCTATAGAAAAGCAACCTGTAAAAACAATGGAGATTGTCAATAAAAATGGTTTACTGGATGTTATTTGCCTGTTAAATAAAGACAAGGAAGATGTTAATAAGTACTGTAATCAGTATAAAATATAGCCTTCACCTAAATTAATTTAGATATCAAGTTTTGAAACTATCCGAAAAAATTGCAATAGTCGGTATTGGCGGTGTTTTCCCTGGCGCTAATAATCTGGATGAATTTTGGAAAAATATAGTCAATGCCAAAGATACGGCAATTGATGTTGCCGAAGATCGATGGCGTGTGCAGCCTGATGAACTTTATTCAACATCTTTATCTTCAGATAAAGTTAATTCTCGACGTGCCTGTTTAATCCAAAACTTTGAGTTTAATCCTGAAGGTTTTAACGTTGATAAAGCATTACTTCAACGTTTGGATCCCATGTATCAAATCTTATTACACGCAGGCCGTGATGCATGGAATGATGCTAATACAGACTCTGTGAATAGAGAGCGTGTTGGCGTTGTGATTGGCAATATAGCATTGCCAACAGAGTCTTCATCATTGTTAAGTGATGAATTGTTCAAACAATTGTTTGAATCTCAATTAAATATTAGTGCTGAAAGTCATAAAGAAAGTATTGAACCTTTAAATCGATATGTAGCGGGTTTGCCCGGAGGTTTATTAGCAAAAGCATTGGGTTTTGGTGCAGGTGCTTATACTTTAGATGCAGCCTGCTCTTCATCTTTATATTCATTGAAGTATGCCATTGATGAATTAATTGCCAAGCGAACTGACGTAATGTTAGCGGGTGGTTTATCCAGACCGGATTGCCTTTATACGCAAATGGGATTCTCACAACTAAATGCAATATCAAAAACCGGTCGTTGCTCTCCTTTTGATAGTAAAGCAGACGGTCTTGTTGTTGGTGAAGGTGCGGGCATATTTGTATTAAAACGCTTAAATGATGCGATTGAACAAGGTGATCATATTTATGCCACGATTGAAGGCATAGGTCTTTCTAATGATATCGAAGGCAATATCATGTCACCTGACTCAGAAGGTCAGGGTCGTGCTATGGCTGCTGCCTATGAGATGGCGAACTGGAAACCGAATCAAGTACAGCATATTGAATGTCATGGTACAGGTACGCCTGTTGGTGATGGCGTTGAATTCACATCATTAAAAAACCTTTGGCAAAGTTATGATGTCCTGACTGATAATAAGAGTGAATGTGTTATAGGTTCAGTTAAAAGTAATGTCGGACATTTATTAACGGCTGCCGGTGCGGCGGCGTTAATGAAAACATTATTAGCCATGAAGCATAGTGTTTTACCACCTACAGCAAATTATCAATCGCCTTCTGAAAAAATTGATTTAGCAAATAGTCCTTTTCAGGTTTTGGATAAGGCAAAATCCTGGAGCACAAAAGATGATTTACCAAAACGTGCAGCAATAAGTGGGTTTGGTTTTGGTGGTATCAATGCGCATGTACTATTACAAGAGTATGTTGCAAAAGGCACTTCTTCCGCGATAGCTTCGTCAGCTTCGTTCTCGAATCCTCATGTATTAGATATACACTCCGGTTCTGCGAGCGATGCTTCCTCGCTCTCACAAAAGAATCACTCTTTTTCAACACACTCTTTTACTTCCAAAAAAAATGATATTGCAATTGTAGGTATAGACTCCAGACTAGGTCCGTGGAATGACCAACATGATTTAGATAAAGCGCTACTATTTGGTGGTGATAAAAAAACAAAGCAGCCAGAAAACTGGTGGGGTTCAGATGGTAGTGATTACAAAGGTTACTTTATTGATGAAGTAAACGTGCCTTTAGGTCGTTACCGTATTCCGCCTACCGAACTGAAAGAAATGCTGCCGCAACAATTATTAATGTTGGAAGTGGCTGCGAATGCGCTTGAAGATGCAAACTTATCAGAATTATCTAAACAGCAGCAATGCAGAACAGGTGTGTTTGTTGGAATTGAACTTGATTTAAATACAACAAACTTTCATTTTCGCTGGATGCAAAAAAAATATGCACGCGAATGGTTGCTGCATTTAGGTTTTCAGTTAAATGAAAATGATTTAAATGAATGGATTGAAAATCTTAAACAAGCATTTGGTCCGGCATTAACTGCAAATCGAACTATGGGGGCCTTAGGCGGCATAGTTGCCAGTCGTATAGCCCGTGCTTTTCGTGTTGGCGGTCCTGCATTTACCATTTCTTCTGAAGAAACATCAGGGTTAAGGGCACTGGAATCAGGTGTGCGCGCTTTACAACAAAAGGAACTTGATCAGGTTATAGTGGGGGCGGTCGATCTTGCTTCTGATATAAGAGCGGTTAAAGCCAATGCGAAACAAATAGATAATATTGCCGATGCTGCGACAGCGTTTGTTTTAAAAAGACATGACGATGCAGTACGCGATGGCGATAAAGTATATGCATTAATAAAAGGCATTGGTGTTGCTTCGGCTGGTGGTTGCGATGATAAAGTCGATAACGCTGCTATTATTTCTGCTATTCAAAACGCCTGCTCAGAAGAAAATTGCCATTTGGATAATATTGATTTTGTCAGTTATGCATCAAATGATGATGTTGTTGATATTCCAGCATTAAAAAATGCAGTAACCCATAGTTTTACATTAGGTGATTCAGGCGCTGCTAATGGTTTAATCAACGTTACCAGTAGTGTCAGTGCATTACATCATTGTGTTATACCTTCTATATCAGACTCTCGTTACTGGTTGAAAGATAAAGTTGAAGGTTCTCGTAAAGCGCTAGTCAATAGCACAAGTATTGGTGGTAATTGCGTTAGTGTCTTATTAGAGCAAGCTAATGTTAATACTCGTGTTAAAAATATAAAGCAAAAAGTTATTTCTATTTCTGCAGATAGTAAAGAATCATTAATCAATAAAATTAATAACCTTTCGTTCGAGCAAAGTATTGAAGACAGCAAAGGAAAGTATCGCGCAGTTTTTTTAGTTAAAAGCGAGAATGAATTTGAGCAGAGTCGTGAAGAATTAATTACAGCAATTAATAATCATGCTTCTATTGATAATGGTCGTTGTTTTTATTCTGTTAAGCCCTTAGCTGAAAAAGGCAGGGTCGCTTTTGTTTATCCTGGTTCAGGTAATCATTTCTACGGAATGGGACAGGAATTGGGTGTTAGCTTTCCTAATGTGTTGGAAAAATTAAATAAAGAAAATGACAGTCTTGCATCACAGTTTGCGAAAGGACGTTTTTGGAAAGAGCAAGATGATAAAGACAACCATGGTAATGCATTAAGTCATGAGGAAGTGATTTTTGGGCAGGTTTGGTTAGGCACGTTTGTCAGTGATGTTGTCTCCAGTTTTAATATTAAACCTGATGCTGTTATTGGTTATAGTTTGGGCGAAACAGCGGGTTTCTTTTCTACACGTACATGGAAAGCACGCGATGAAATGTTAAAACGCATTCAGCAAAGTACCTTGTTTACAGAAGAATTAGCGGGCGCATGTACTTCTGTTCAAAAAGCCTGGGGGACAGATGAATCTATAGATTGGGCATTAGGTGTAGTCAATGCGAGTGCTGAAAAAGTAAAAACTGTGCTGGAACAATATGAGCGTGTTTATTTATTAATTATTAATACGCCAAATGAATGTGTAATTGGTGGTGATAAAACTGAATTACATAAAGCAGTAAAAGAATTAGCTACGCACTTTCATCCATTAAGTGGTGTCACCACTGTGCATTGTGAAGTGGCCAAGCCCGTAGAAAAATCTTATCGCGATTTACATATCTTTGAAACAACACCACCAGAAGATGTTACGTTCTATAGCGGTATTCGTGGTGGTGCGTATGAAGTTACTCAAGATTCAGCAGCAGATTCTATTCTTGATCAGGCTTTAGCGCCGTTTGATTATATCAAAGTAATTAATAGCGCTTATGAGGATGGCGTTCGGTTATTTGTCGAAATGGGGCCGGGCAATTCGTGTACACGAATGATTGGTCAGATTCTTGAAGGTAAGGAGCATTATGCTAAAGCAATATGTGTAAAGGGACAGAACAGTGTTGATAATACTTTGCAAACAATTGCCAGACTCTATGTTGAAGGTGTCGATGTTGATTTTTCAATATTAGAATTAGAAAACATAAGCAGTAAAAAAGAATATGAAAACTATATTAGTGTAAAAATAGGGGGGCAGCCTTTTAATGTTCCACTACCACCTACACAAAAAACAGAAGCAGTTGAACATAAGCAAGTTGAAATAAAAGAGGTTATTTCAGATGCGAATAGAGTCAATGCAACTCCAATGCCTATGGTAGCGAATGGTGATTTTCAACCCATGATCCAACAAATGCAGTTAACGGAACAGGCAAGGGCAGAAGCACAAGAAACCTTTTTGCGTATCAGTCAGGGTATGACAGAAACATTATCGCAAGCGATTAATATGCAAATGCAGCTGTTAAATAATGACAGTGTTGATTTATCTCAAACAACAGTTAGGCAAGCGCCATCTAATAGAAAAGAATGTTTGTTTGATCGTGAACAATGTATGGAAATAGCTATCGGTTCGATAGGTAATGTATTAGGTTCAGAGTTTGCAGATATAGATAGCTATCCAACAAGAGTTCGTTTGCCTGATGAACCGTTAATGTTAGCTGATCGCATTATAAGTATTGACGGTGAAGCAGATTCATTAAAGCATAATCCAAATACAAACGGCCGTGTTATTACAGAACATGATGTGTTGCCGGGAGCTTGGTATCTGGACCAAGGTCGTATACCGACTTGTATAGCGGTTGAAGCAGGACAGGCTGATTTATTTTTATCCGGCTATTTAGGCATTGATCATATTACAAAGGGTTTGGCTGTCTACCGTTTACTCGATGCAAAAATTACCTTTCATGGACCATTACCCGAAGCAGGGCAAACTATTCATTATGATATTCGTATCAATGAGTTTTTTCGCCAGGATGATACTTATTTATTCCGCTTTAATTTTGAGGGAACCGTCAACGGTCAACCATTGCTGACAATGACAGAGGGTTGTGCCGGTTTCTTTACGCAACAGGAACTGGATGCGGGTAAAGGTGTTGTACTCACAAATATTGAAAAGCAAAAAGCGCATGGTACTTATACTGGCGGTTATAAAGAACTGCTTGCGATGCAGGTTGAAAGTTATAGCGATGAGCAATTAAATGCGTTGCGGCAGGGTGATTTAGTCAGCTGCTTTGGTGAAACGTTTAATGGAATTAGTTTAACTCAGCCTGTGGGTTTACCAAGTGGTCGAATGACATTAGTACACCGTATTCTTAAACTCGATCCAACAGCAGGGCGTTTTAGTATAGGGCAAATTACTGGTGAAGCAGATATTCACCCGGATGACTGGTTCTTAACCTGCCATTTTGTCGATGATCGTGTGATGCCCGGTACGTTAATGTATGAATGTTGCTTACATACATTACGTGTTTATTTATTACGCATGGGCTGGATTGGCGAAGCCGATGAGTTTGTTTACGAACCGATTATTGGTGAAGTCAGTCAATTAAAATGTCGCGGGCAAGTTACCGAAGAAACGAAAGCCGTTCAATATGAAATCACGTTAAAAGAAATTGGTTATCAAGCTGATGGTACGCCATATGTCCTAGCTGATGCGTTAATGTATGGTGATCACCGTGCCATTGTGCAAATGAAAAATATGTCCGTGCAATTAACCGGATTAAAGCGGGATAAGTTAGAAGCACTTTGGTCAAGCCAAACAATAACTAATACTAAAGAAATTTTATTTGATAACGATTCCATTCTCGCTTTTGCTGAAGGTAATCCTTCTGAAGCGTTTGGTGATAAATATAAAGTCTTTGATAATGAGCGAAAGATTGCGCGCTTACCAAGACCGCCTTACAAATTTCTCGACCAAATCGTTTCCATTAAAGATTGTGAACAATGGGTGCTTAAAGCTGGTGGAGTTATTGAAGCGGAATATGAGGTGCCTGCGGATGAGTGGTATTTCACTGAAGATAATC
>JBMZNW010000126.1:255-6203 GCA_049619915.1 Gammaproteobacteria bacterium | reverse complement strand
GGTTTAACTTCAGGTACGACTTCTTGAATTTTTGGTGGAATACGTTGTTCGACTATTTCCTGCTCTTGTTTTAATAAATGTTCCCTGTCTTTTCTGGCACGGCGTCCTTCCGCTTCATCTTTTATTGAAGAGGCTTTATATCTAAGTTTCGTGATCGTGTTTAAAGTAAATTGGCCGGTCTTATCTATTACATACAACCAAGATAAACCGGTATATAAAGTCACACCGATTAGAAACATCGACAACATGATTAAAGTGCTGCCCATATCGCCGGTCGACACTTGTAATAATGTCCCAACGGCATCACCTAAAATACCACCAGCACCTCGTACTTCGTGTGGTAAAGCCCCGCCCGGTAAAAAATGCATCCAGGCAATACCGCAACCGCCCATTAAAACAAGAAATATTGCAATACCACGAACAGAGAACAGTACTTGATTAAACGGCTCTTTTTTTCGCCTTAATTGAAACCAGCGCCAACCACTGACGAGAAACATAATGGGAATGACATAGCCAAAATAGCCAAACACATAGAGCAAAACATCGGCAATCCAGGCGCCAATTATTCCCGCACTGTTATGAATCTGCGTGGCTGTCACCGAATGTGACCAGCCCGGATCGTCAGGATGATAAGTAACAAGTGCGATAAATAGATAGACAGCAACAACAAGTGATGCGAACACCAATACTTCTCTAAGATTGGTCATCACCTGCCCCGCAATCGGCTTGCTCGTTTTTTGTTTTCTGGAAGCTTGACTCACATTAATTTACTTTGTTATAAATAATCGCTAATTATATGTTTTTAAAAGAGGTATTTAAACTAATTATTAGGAATATTTCTGCTTTTATGGAACTCAATAGGTTTTTGCTGATCATACTGGTTTCACGTACCATAGCCCAATTTTTTCAACCTAATAAATTTGATTCGAGGTAAATATTCATGACCGAAACGCGTCATTCAAAACTGCTCATTCTTGGCTCCGGCCCTGCTGGATATACCGCTGCATTATACGCGGCTCGCGCTAACCTTTCTCCAGTATTAATTACAGGTATCCAACAAGGTGGACAATTAACGACAACAACTGATGTAGATAACTGGCCCGGTGATGTCGAAGGTCTACAAGGCCCGGATTTAATGAGCCGTATGCTGCAACACGTTGAACGTTTCGAGACTGAAATCGTATTTGATCACATTCACACTGCTGAATTATCAGAAAAACCGTATAAATTAATTGGTGATGCTGGTGAATACACCTGTGATTCCTTGATTATTGCGACGGGTGCTTCAGCACAATACCTCGGTCTTCCTTCAGAAGAAGCATTTTCAGGCAAAGGTGTTTCTGCTTGTGCCACTTGCGATGGCTTTTTCTATCGTGGCGCTGATGTTGCGGTTATTGGCGGCGGTAATACCGCTGTTGAAGAAGCTTTGTATTTATCAAACATTGCTAACAGCGTGACGCTTGTGCATCGTCGAGACAAACTCCG
The DNA here is from genome assembly GCA_049619915.1 of Gammaproteobacteria bacterium. Lineage (GTDB taxonomy): Bacteria > Pseudomonadota > Gammaproteobacteria > Eutrophobiales > Eutrophobiaceae > UBA7359. Next base: position 4,718 of record JBMZNW010000126.1, on the reverse strand, counting down.
TTCAGAAAAAATACTCGCTGATCGTCTTTTTGAAAAAGAAAAGAACGGTAATATTAAAATCGAATGGAACCATACACTTGATGAAGTGCTAGGTGATGATAGCGGCGTAACCGGTATGCGTATTAAAAGTACCGAAAATGGTGAAACTAAAGATATTGATTTAAAAGGTGTCTTTATCGCTATTGGACATAAACCAAATACCGATATTTTTGCTGATCAGTTAGATATGAATAACGGCTACATCAAAATTAAAAGCGGTATTGAAGGTGGCGCAACCTCTACCAGCGTTCCAGGTGTTTTTGCTGCTGGCGATGTTGCTGATCATGTTTATCGTCAGGCCATTACTTCTGCCGGCAGTGGTTGTATGGCAGCTTTAGATGCAGAAGCTTATCTTGATGCATCAGAATAAAAAATGAGAGCAATTCAAATATCAGAACACGGAAGTTCTGATGTGCTCAAACTGCTTGAAATAGATGAACCGGAAATAACAAAACCGACGCAAGTAAAAATCAAATTAAAAGCCGCAGGTGTTAATCCCGTTGATACCAAGCTGCGCTCAGGCTTTTATCCAGAAAAAATTGCACCTGTCCCTGCTGTATTAGGCTGCGATGGAGCCGGAATTATTGAGTCGTGCGGCACGGAAGTGTCGCGTTTCAAACAAGGCGATGAAGTTTATTTCTTTCATGGCGGCATTAAAGGCATACAAGGCAACTATGCTGAATACATTGTTTTAGATGAACGTTTAGTTTCAAAAAAAGCAGCATCACAAAACTTCAACGAAGCAGCCGCTTCACCGATAGTTTTATTAACAGCATGGGAAGCATTATTTGAACGTGCAAACATACAAAAAGGCCAAACTGTTTTTATCAATGCCGGTGCTGGTGGTGTCGGTCATGCTGCAATTCAACTCGCCAAATACAAAGGCGCAAAAATTTGCACAACGATTAGTAATCAAGAAAAAGCAGAGTTTGTTAAATCATTAGGTGCTGATCTTATTATTAATTACAAAGAAGAAAATGTTGAAAAAACGGTATTAGATTGGACAAATGGTGAAGGAGTTGATGTAGCTTTAGATAATATTGGCAGTTCAGAGACGCAAAAACTATTTCCAATCATTAAACATTATGGCGACTTAGTGACATTATTAATTGCGGATAAAGAAATCGACTGGTCATTAGCACGATTAAAAAACATTCGTTTTAGTTTTGAAGTAATGCTATCACCTCTTCTATTTGATTTAGAACAAGCGCAAACAAATCAAACTGAGATACTAGAACAATGCGCCAAAGTGATTGATGAAGGAAAAGTAAAAATTCACGTCAGCGAAGTATTAAAACTAGAAGAAGCTGCTAAAGCACATCAGCTGATTGAAGAAGGACATACAACAGGGAAAATTGTTTTAGAAATATAATCAGTTTTTGCGATTTAAGCCCCCTGACCTCATTTCTAATTTACTTGTTATTAATACTAAAGACTTCTTTAAATAAGTTTGATTACTAAACTTAAAATTGAAGTTGAAGACCAACTTTAAACGCATCCACACTCTCACCTGTTGCGGTTGGCGCATAGTTCAAACCTTTGGTTGCAATATCACCAGTCTGATAGAACGCAGCAATACGAGCATTATGACCATCAATGATATAGTTCAAACCTACCTCAAACTCATTTCGTTCAGCACTCGCATCTGGATTGTTTTCTGTATAACGAACATAAGGCTGGAATTGGCCCCAAACGATCTTTTTTGGAAATAAATAAAGTGCTGTCGCTGTCCATGCATCACCGTCAAACATACAGAAGCAAGGTCCGCCGTCGGTATAAGCTGCGGTGTTAAAATCAGAATCAAAATTCTTATATTCCGCTTCAACGGTAAAGACAGCGTTATTGGCCAATACCTTTTCAAATAACAGATCAACGCTCATGCCGAAGAAGTCACCCGGATTTGTAATGGTGCCCACTCCGTTATCGTGAAGTTGAGCTGCAAAACCAATAGTAAAGATATCACCTGCTTTACCGAAGTAAGTACTACTGCCGTAATAACCGGGATTCTTTTCAACATTCAGGAAGTTATAAGCAATACGGGTTGCAAATAGCGGACTATCATCTTGATTAGGGCCTAAAGTAGAACTCGACTCTAAACCGTCATAGACACCAAAAGCATATTGCAGTCTGCTTTCGTAAACGGCACCCCATAACGTCGCACCGTGATCTCGGTTATACACTCCTGCACCACCTGTACCAAAACGGATACTAAAGTCGGTGGGATAAAGTGGTGTCTTATTAAAATCGTAAGTATTGGCATAATAAGGGCCACTCGCTTCTGCACGATCAGCAGGAACGAGCACGCGCCCGGCCCAAATATTAAACATTGAGTTGAATTCAAACTTGGCAACCGCATCCAATATTTCAAAGTCACGTAATGCAGTATTATTACAGAAAACACATTCTGTATTTATTTCAAACTTTATGTATTCGTGTATCTGACCATTTAAATAGATACGGGCACTATCCAAATATAAATCTTCTGAACGACCTTTATCAGGCGCCGGGTTTTCAATACTAGTAAAACTGACTCGTGTACCAATGCCAATGCTAATCCACTTGGTTTCATCAATTTCCAGTTTTGCTCCAGCCATTGCCTGACTCGAATATAGAATTGAAGCAGTAACTAAACTCATCGCTATTAACGTTGCTTTAAGCTTAAACATCCCCCTTCCTCTTTATCCTGAATATTGTGAAGCAACCTTAGAATGTCGCTAATAGGTGCACTATACGAACCACTTTACCTGTATAGGAAGAAATAAATTCTATATTTATCTTTAGAAATCAAGAATATTTAATACTTGAAATCAATTTTGATTCGTCATCAGCTAGTTCTTTTTTTTCTTGCAACATGTTTTCAAATTCTTCGGCAGGTAATGGTTTACTAAAATAATACCCTTGATACTCAGTACAACCCTCTTCGCGAAGGAAATTTAGTTGTTCTTCATTTTCAACACCTTCAGCTATGACTTTATAATCCAGACTTTTCCCTATCGCTATCACTGCATTAATAATAGCTTTGTCATGAGGATCAGAAGGAACACCTTCAACAAAATTTCGATCAATTTTTATTTTATTTATTGGTAATTTTTTTAAATAACTTAATGAAGAATAACCCGTACCAAAATCATCGATAGATATCTGTACTGATGAATTACGTAACTCTTCCAGTGCATTAACAGATTGCTCATCTTGCTGCATTATATAATCTTCCGTTATTTCGAGTTCCAACCTGTTCGATGGTATTTCATGCTTGCTCAAGGCGTTTGTTACATATTCATGCAATCTTTTATTACTAGCCTGACTACCAGATATATTTACGGCCATTATTCCAATATCAATACCCTTATTGAACCAATCCCGCATTTGCGCACAAGCTTTATTAAAAATAATTTCACCAATAGGTATCATTAAACCCAGTTCTTCAGCTTCAGGAATAAAGTTACCAGGAGGCACAAGCCCTTGAACAGGATGCTCCCATCGAACCAAACATTCCACACCGGTTATTTCACTTGTTTCAATAGATACTTGAGGTTGGTAATGAAGTACAAATTCATCGTTTTTAATTGCATTATGTAATTCTGCTTCAAATTTTATTTTATGTAGAAATTTTTTGTTTAATTCAGGCGAATAAAATCTAAAATCATTTTTCCCGTCAGCTTTTGCTTCATACATTGCTATATCAGCTTTACTAATAAGATCAGATACTGTTTTACCATGATCTGGGAAAATGCTAATTCCTATACTTACCCCAAGCAAATAACTCTCTCCATTAACCAGAAATGCTGCTTCAATGTTCTTTAACAATTTATCGCATAAAATAGAAATATCCTTTTCAGAACCAAAGTCACTCATAACAATGATAAATTCATCTCCACCATGTCTAGCCAGTGTATCGCCTTTTCTTATAGTGCTTTTCAGACGTTGTGTCGCTTGCACAAGCACGTTGTCACCAACATTATGTCCGACGCTATCATTAATATTCTTAAAATCATCCAAATCCAAAAATAAAATAGCTACCTTATTATCATGTCTTTCAGCCTGATAAAGCGCCTGTTCAATCCTGTCATTTAATAACATCCTGTTAGGAAGCTTAGTTAAATGATCATGTTGAGCCTGATATTCAAGTGTTCTTTCGAATTTTTTTCTTTCGCGTATATCAGAATAGACAAATATATAGTTTGTAAGATCATTATCATCATCACGCACAGAATTAATAGATAAATAAAACGGATTTAAATTATCATTTTTAGACCGAAATTCTATTTCCCCTTGCCATCGACCTTCTTTATCTAAAATAGATTTTATTTTCGAATATTCATTAATATTGTGATTATAAATTTATAGATTTGAGCAATTGTTATTTCATATTTCCATATATTTGTGAAGTATACTTTTATAATGAGTGATCTTTTGTTATAAGA
>JBMZNW010000126.1:0-245 GCA_049619915.1 Gammaproteobacteria bacterium | reverse complement strand
CCTTAACAAATCGTCAATGTCATAACCGGTAATATTTGTGAATGCCTCATTTACAGCAATGGCTTCCATATTAGGATCGGTGATTATCAATCCATCATTCAGATTATTAAAAGCAACACTAGATTGTCTTAAAGAATCTTCATTTATTTTTCGTTTGTATTCATATTTTTTCTGAATTTTATAAGTGAATAATATTCCTAACAAACCTAAAAACCATAAACCTCCATGAGTAACAGTTAACTTCT
>JBMZNW010000125.1:3466-6221 GCA_049619915.1 Gammaproteobacteria bacterium | reverse complement strand
ATATGCTGAAAAAAAGTAAAATTAATAAACTAATAGCGAAAACTTTATTTAAATTTTCAAGTTTCAGGTTTTCCTTTTTAAGTTGTGAAAGATAAAAGAAGTCTGTTTCATCGAACGACTCTAATTGATGGTAGGTATGATCTAATACTTTATCTATTTCCAGATTAACTTTAACTAATGCTTTTTCATTAATGCTGTAGTCAATACTTGTATCATCAGATTTATTTAGGATGATAAAGTGTTCATCAAAGCCATAGTTTTTTTCATCAGATATAAGTGAATTCAAGTCAAGAATAATACTGGTAAAGACACCCATGTCACCGCTAGTGTTGATGAATTTGGATAACATTAATTTTGGGGCGCTATCATCAAATATTTTTGACTGCGATAACACATCAAATTCATAGCAATTACTTTCATTTCTATCGGTAGATTTAAATTTCGCCGAAAAAATAATATTTTGTTCTGGCTTAATTAGACAAATATCAATTAACTCATATTCATCAATTAAACCATTGGTAAACGTAGCAAACTCCGATACAGTGACTTCTTCAGATGAAAGGAAAAGGCTTTCAATGATGGAAAGTAGATTCTTTTTACTATTAATTTTACTTAATAAGACTTGTTGATTTTTTACGGTTATTTCTTTGTATTCGGCCAATTGCTGATTTATCAACGTTTTCTTTTCGATGCCGTAATACAAATAAGAGATACAAACTCCTATAAAAAGAACAATAAGAAAAAGAATGTTCTCTATTTTCAGAAACGATATACGCATCAGACAATTACATCTTTAAAACTTTGTGGATATTGTTTCTTTAAGTTTTGCCATTGTTTAATTTGTTGCTTGTGTCCCAACTCTTCGGTGATCTGGTTCCATTTCTTTGCAACATTATCCAGCGCAAGATTAATACTGATTTGTTTCTGATTGGCAGCAAACAGTCCTTGTTGCAGCGCATTGAAATACAGGTTTTGCCCACGGATATAAAAATCAGGGATACTGTTTATCAGGCTATAACGATGTTGTTTTAAAAAGTCCTCGCCGTAGATGGCAATGATTTTTTCATCCTTATAATGTTCTTCTCTGAAAGGATCAAAATAACCGCTGGCCTCGGCGACAGATTGTGTTGATATTTGTGGTGTGCTGGCAAACAGACAAAATAGATAAGCCAGTTCTTTATTATGACTGCTATTGGAAACAACATAGTTCCAGCCCCAATTAAAGTAGGGGGTATAACTTTCTTTGTTATCAATACGTCTTCCCAATGTTGGGCTAAACAAAGTGTTGTTTTTTAATACAGAATTATTTTCATATAAATACTTCTGTGTGCCTCCCCAACCGATATTGCAATATTTATTACCTTTGGCAAATGATTCGAAATTTTCAAACAGTCCGTTTTTTGTTACGCCGGGTTCTAAATGATCATTTAACGATAGCATTTCATCTAACACGGTTTTTGCTTGCGGACTATTCAGGTTTGCCTGCATATCATCATCGACAGGATAAACACCGAGCGAATGTAGTCGAACCCAGAATTCCCAGGCGATGTATTGTTTATTACGAAATAAACTACCGCCATAACGTTGTTTGTCTGGCTGATGAAAAAAACGAATTTGCCTGTCGAGTTCATCCCAAGTGACGGGTGCAGTTAGCTGTATGCCATAGGTATCTTCGTATTTCTTCTTATTCGTTTCATCATTCAAAAAGTGTGCATTGTAAAACATCATATAAGCATCACCGTCTGCCTGATAACCGTATAGGCGGGAATTATTAAAATCACCGATGCGGTAAAAGCAATTATCAAATAAGGAAGCGGGTTCGTATTGTTCTGCAAAGTCAGTTAAATCAGCAATAATATTTGCTTCAACAAGATTGGGAATATTGAAGGTTGCCGGCAACGCTACATCATAAATCGTGTCCTTGAATTTATGTTTCAGGATCATTTCTGATGCAATATTATCCAGCGATGCCTCTGTTGCTGTGACTTTAATACCGGTAAGACTTTCAAAACTCTTTATGGTTGTTTTGAGATTGCCCAGACTTCCTTTCGGATAAAGAATATTTATAGTGGTTTTTTTTGATTTCGACTTGATTAAACTTATTAGTTTTTCATGGGCATGATCATCATAAGCGGTATTACTGAATACTGCTCTAGATGAAAAAATATTTGCCAGAATAAAACCTGAAGACAGGTTTAGAAATGCACGTCTCGATATCATAATGATTTTAATGCAAATTCTTTACCAGAAATTTAGCCTTCCTTGTTTTGATTGCAGTTAAAATACAGCGAGTAATTCTTCGACTTTGTTTCGTTTGTTTGTGTTACAACTAATGGTTCTTCTAACCATAAACTTTTCTGTCTTTGCGCCGGCCTTTTTATAAAGCGCCTGAGTATTATCCGTATTATGATTAGAAATTATGACGGGAATGCCTTTCTTAGAAAGTTTGCTTGCCCATTCTGCCAACTCAATTTGTTGTTCCCAACCAAAGCCACCTGCAAAGTAGTCAGTGAAGTAAGCTGTTTTTGATAAAGGCGCATAAGGCGGATCACAATAAACTACATCACCGCGTTTAATCTTTTTCATCGTTTCGGCAAATTCAGCATGAATAAACGTTGCCTTCTGTGATGCCTGATGAAAATTTTCTATTTCCATTTTTGGGAAATAAGGTTTTTTATAACGACCAAATGGCGTATTAAATTTGTGTTTCGAGTTATAACGACATAAACCGTTATAGCAATGTCTATTCAAATAT
>JBMZNW010000125.1:0-3456 GCA_049619915.1 Gammaproteobacteria bacterium | reverse complement strand
AAAAAAGCGCAGACTTTAATCGTTTACTCTTTGTCGAATTAAACTTTGAACGAAATTGATAATAGCTTTCTTCATTATTATTCTCCGACGAGAAAAATGATTCACAATAATCAATAAAGCCTTTTTCGTTTTTCTGTACTTGTAAATAAAGGTTGATTAAATCCGGGTTAGTGTCGGCTAATAAATACTCTTTATAATTCGTATTTAAAAATACTGCGCCGGAACCAACAAACGGTTCGACAAAACGTTTTCCTGTATCAAGTTTATTCTGGATGCGTTCGACCAGCTTAAACTTACCTCCCGGCCATTTTAAAAATGGTTTTGTGAAAGACATTATTCAGTCTCGTCTGTTGAGATGGCTTTAATACTTAAAGCATGTATTTCAGTTTTCATTAAATCATCAACTGCTAAATAAACCATGCGATGTCGTTCAATTAATTTTTTACCATTGAATGCTTCTGCTGTAAGAGTGACCGCAAAATGACCGGCACCGCCATGTCCACTATGACCGGCATGCAGGTGCGACTCATCAACAATATCAAGTTGTATCGGTTGCAACTGTTCGTTAATGCGTTCTTTTATCGCTGCTATTCGATCCATTTAAAATACTTTCTTATAAGGTTTAACGATGACTTTTTCATAAACACCAGCAGCAATATAAGGATCAGCGTCTGCCCAGGCTTGTGCTGTTTCTAGCGAATCAAACTCTGCAACGATCAAACTGCCAGTAAAACCATTAGTTCCCGGATCTTCGCTATCAATTTTTGGATGAGGTCCGGCTGTTAATAAACGACCTTCATCTCTTAGCGCTTGGAGTCGAGCAACGTGATCGGGACGCACGCTCATTCTTTTTTCTAAACTATTCTCTACGTCCTGACATATTATTGCGTAATACATTTTCAACACCTCTATTAATTATTATCTTCTTCCGGCGATTCGGGCTCTATATCTTTAAGATACTTATATAAATAAATGCCCATACCGACCAAGAATGATAAGTTGAGTAATGTCATACCCCATGCTTTGAAGTTTACCCAAAATTCCGTGCTGTAATTAAACGCGACATAAAGATTAACAAAGCCCATGAAGATAAAAAATACAGCCCAGCTGATATTCAGGTTACGCCAGACATGCAGAGGTAATTCCAGTTTGCTTTCTGCCATCGTTAGCATGCGCTCAATCAGTGTTTTTTCACCAATGAAATGACTACCGATAAAAACAAGAGAGAAACACCAATTTACAATCGTCGGTTTCCATTTAATAAAGTTTTCATCATTCAGATATATCGTTAAGCCACCGAAAATCAGCACGACAACAAATGTGATCAAGTGCATTTTTTCGAACTTTTTATAAAGCAACCAATACAAAATAATCTGAATAACGGTTGCAATAATAATGGTATAGGTCGCGACGTAAATTCCCTGCTCACGATCTTCGGGAATATAAAACGCGATAAAAAATGCAATAATTGGGAAAAAATCAAACAGAAATTTCATAAATTTAACTTTTTAGTTTAATAGTGCATCATAACAAAAAACGATCTAACAGAATAATATGAGTCAATATTTCAATATTCATCCAGAAACGCCGCAAAAGCGATTAATTGACCAGACCGCTGAGATTATCAGAAACGGTGGTTTGGCGATTTATCCAACTGATTCTTGCTATGCGTTGGGTTGTAAGCTGGGGGAAAAAGACGCTGTTGATCGGATTCGCAAAATTAGACAATTGGATAAAGAGCATAATTTAACGTTACTGTGTCGTGATCTTTCCGAGATTGCGACTTATGCGAAAGTGAACAATCCGGCCTATCGAATGATCAAATCATTAACGCCAGGACCCTATACGTTTATTTTACGCGCCACCAAAGATGTGCCGCGTCGATTCCAACACCCAAAACGTAAAACGATAGGCTTAAGAATACCGGAAAATAAGATTGTTCTGGATTTGCTCGAAAGTCTGGGCGAACCCATGCTCAGTACCAGCTTAATTATGTCAGATGATGGTATTCCTATGTTTGAGTTGGACGAAATCAGTGACCGTTTGGGAAGCCAGGTTGATATCATCATCGATGGCGGTGCTTGTGGTATTGAAGAGACAACAGTCATTGATTTACTTGATGACCATCCTGTGCTCATTCGTCAGGGAAAAGGCGTGGTTCCTGAATAATAAAATTACTTGATCCCATCTCATCAGGGCAGGGTATAATCACCGATTAGAATTCCTCAGGAGAGTATTTTGTCCACAAGCGGTAAACAGCGGGTTTTGTCGGGAATGCGTCCGACCGGCCAGCTTCATCTAGGCCATTATCATGGCGTTCTTAAAAATTGGCTCGAATTACAACAAGAATACGAATGTTTTTTCTTCGTAGCAGACTGGCATGCGCTAACGACCGCATACGAAGATCCGTCAATTATTGAAAAAAGCGTTTGGGATATGGTCATCGACTGGCTTGCCGTCGGTGTAAACCCCGGTGCGGCAAAATTATTCATTCAATCCCGTGTACCAGAACATGCTGAATTGCAATTATTACTCGGCATGAGTACGCCGCTGAGTTGGCTCGAACGTGTTCCGAGTTACAAGGATCAGCAGGAAAAGCTGTCAAATAAAGACTTAACCACTTACGGTTTTCTCGGTTACCCGTTATTACAAACTGCTGACATCATTATTTATAAGGCCGGTCATGTGCCTGTCGGCGAAGATCAAGTTTCGCATGTCGAGCTTGCGCGTGAAGTTGTACGTCGTTTTAACCATCTCTATGGTCGCGAGCCGGATTTTGAAGAAAAAGTAGAAGCGGCAGTGAAAAAAATGGGTAAAAAGAATGCCCGCCTTTATCACAATTTGCGTAAGGATTATCAGGAGCAGGGCGATGCGCAGGCGTTAGAAAAAGCCAGAGCGCTACTTGAGTCACAACAAAATATCAGTATTGGTGATCGCGAACGTTTGTCGGGCTTCCTTGATGGCAGTGGCAAGGCGATTTTCCCTGAACCACAAGCATTACTCACACCTGCATCAAAAATGATGGGGCTGGATGGACAGAAAATGTCGAAGTCTTATGGCAATACGATTTCATTACGTGAAAACCCTAATGTTGTCGAAGATAAGATTAGAACGATGCCGACTGACCCAGCGCGTGTCAGATTGACTGATCCAGGTGAGCCGAGCAAATGTCCGGTCTGGAATTTACATGAAGTCTATTCTGATGACGATTTAAAAGAATGGGTCGTTGATGGTTGTACCAAAGCGAAAATTGGTTGTCTGGACTGTAAAAAACCATTGATTGAGGCTGTTTTAAAGGAACAGGGGCCAATTCGGGAGCGCGCAGAAGAATATATGAATGATCCTGAGACAGTTCGCGGTATCATAGCGGACGGCTGTGATGCGGCGCGAGATGTGGCCAGAGAAACGTTGGAAGAAGTGCGTGATGCGATGGGATTAATTTACCGCTAATAAAAC
>JBMZNW010000124.1:5998-6240 GCA_049619915.1 Gammaproteobacteria bacterium | reverse complement strand
GGCTACCATCAGAGTAACGTGAAATTTGTACAATTAAATGTACTGCTGAAGCCACCATTTCTCGTATTGCTGTAACAGGTAAGTCCAGACCAGACATCATCACCATGACTTCTAAACGTGCGATCATATCTCTTGGTGTATTCGCGTGAGCTGTTGTTAATGAACCATCATGACCAGTATTCATGGCTTGTAACATGTCCAGTGTTTCACCGCCACGACACTCACCAACAACAATACGATCA
>JBMZNW010000124.1:0-5988 GCA_049619915.1 Gammaproteobacteria bacterium | reverse complement strand
TGGAATTGCACCTTTACCTTCAAGGTTTGCAGGACGTGCTTCAAGACTAACCAAGTGAGGTTGCACCAATTTTAATTCAGCCGCGTCTTCTACAGTAATAATACGTTCGCTTGGTGGTATAAAGTTTGATAACACGTTAAGCAAGGTTGTTTTACCACTACCTGTACCGCCAGAGATAAGAATGTTCATATGATTCTGCACAGCGGTTTCAAGAAATTTAACCATCTTATCGTTAAGCGCACCAAAGTTAACAAGGTCATGCGCCTGTAATTTTTGTTTAGCAAATTTTCGAATGGTTAAACAAGGACCGCGTAGTGCTAAAGGTGGAATGATCGCGTTTACACGAGAGCCATCTTTTAAACGTGCATCAACCAAAGGAGAGCTTTCGTCTATACGCCGCCCTAACGGAGAAACAATACGTTCAATCGCTGTCATGACAGCATCGTCACTGGAAAAAGTAATATCAGATAAAGTTAATTTACCTGACTGTTCAATAAAAATTTCATCAAACTTGTTCACCATGATTTCGGTGACAGTATCATCAGCAAGTAGCTTTTCCAGAGGACCGAGCCCGACTGCTTCATTCAATACTTCTGATGCTAATTGCTCTTTATGAACATCAGAAGGTAATTTTGCTTCCATATCTGCAATGATTTCTTTGATCATTTTTTCGACATGTTTGCGCAGCGTATCTTCATCCATACTGCTAATATCAGTGCGGCGTAAGTCCATTGCTGCCAGCAATTCTTCATGTACACGATTGCGCCATTTGAATTTTTCATCGTGTTGCAGATTAATTATCGTGTTACTTAGCTCTTCATTTTCTGTCAGCACTTCATGTTGTTGTATGCCAATGACTGTCTTCATGTCCTCAAAGGCATCGTCATCATCCGGGTCGATTTCGTCGGCTGAGTCGGCACTGATACCAGCCTGAATGTGGTAACCAGCAATAATAATTTTATCGGACGTTCTTATCGGGCCATGATGTTCAACATCTTCACCGTTAACTTCTATACGACTTTGTTTAGTTTTATCTTCAATAAAAAGACCTTCTGATGTTCTCGAAATTACGGCATGGTAGGGCGCAACTTTCCAGCCACGAAGCTGAATAAAGTTATCACGCGCTTTACCGATCGTGCACTCGCTAACTGGGCAATTGAAATTTTGTATTCGTTCGCCTTTACTGTTATTGACTAATACATCAAACATAAGGGTTCCTAAATTTTAATAAATGATGTCGAGGGATTTTTTGTCAATCGCATTTATGACGTTTTCTATCCCTTTTCTGACAGATTCTTCCGCATCTCTATTTACCTGAGAGCTGGAGTCGAAAATTTGAGGTGTAACAAAAATAACAAGCTCAGACTCATTGTCGAGAAAAGTTTCTGATCTGAATAGGCGACCAAGAATAGGGATGTCCATCAGGTATTTTATACCACTTATGGTTTTACCTATTTCTTGATTAAGCAGGCCTGACATAACTAATGTCTCACCGTCACGTAAAAGGACATCAGCTTCTGTTTTACGGGTATCTAAACCTGGTATGCCATTAACAGCATTACTCAGGTTAATCGAACTTAATTCTGTTGAAACTTTGGTTTTAATATTATTGTTATGATCAATCTCAGGCACGATGTCGAGTTGTATACCAAATGATTTAAATTCTACCGTTGTGCCATTGACGTTCGATATTTCAATCGGAAATTCGCCGCCGGATAAAAAAGTCGCTTCACCACCACTGCGCGCTGCCAGTCTAGGCTCTGCGAGGATGACAGCATCACCGCTAGATACAGCAAAATTTATACGAGAAGTAATTTCAGTGGCAATACCAAAATAACCAAGCGGACTATCAGCAACACCAATAGCCAAATCCCCTGCTGAAAAGTCACTGCCGACACTGGGTATAAAAGTACTATTTCGTTCAGCATCAAAAGCAAAGCCAGCTGTCGGCCCGGCTGCACTGGTCGACCAAGCAATACCTAATGTATCGGTGAAGTCTTTTGAAAACTCAGTGATCTTGATATTCATCAACACCATTTTGTTATCAGGCATATCCATATCAAGACTACCGCGTTGAGTTAAATCCATTAACTCAGGGTAAGCACCTTGGATGGTTGTTATGTTTTGGTCATAACCATTATCAATTAAACCACTTAAAACGATTTTTTCACCGACTATACGTATCGTTAGACCATCAACTTCCGAGAGTAATTCTTCAATTTCATTCTTTTTTCTGACAAGGTCATTAACAGCAAAGTTAATACTGGAAAGTATGTCATCATAAGATTCTTGAATGGTTTTGATCGTATCTTCATAACCAAATGCAACAATACCGCTTAAAACAATTTTATCACCAACAATATTGACATTTAGGCCTTCTACATCTGCTAATAGCTTTTCAACCTGATTCTTTCTTTCAATTAGGTTATTGGCTTTTTCGACAGCTAAGACGACGTATTCTATTTCTCGGCCATTACTTAACCAGATTTTTACAGTAGTTGTACCGGGAGCTTCAGCTATAAGTAATAGCTGGCCATTTTGAAGCATAGAATTACTAACGACATCAGGCTTACCTATAGCGATACGCTCAATACCGCCCGGTTTAAGGATTTTGATTTCCCCGACAAATAAATCTATTCGCTCGACAGCAAATGCTAGATTTGTTCCCAGTAGTAAGACGAATGTGAATATAAGTTTATTAATCATAATTTCTAATTATTCCTGATTCATGCAATCTGAATTCATTATTTAATATCGTTTTTCTGGGCCGTTACTCTGGTATTGGTAAGGCTACTTGTTTTGCAACGCCGTTTTCTGATTTCCCACCAATAATCATTGGTACAGAGTTATCAGTATATTTTTGTTTTGTAGTAACAGTTGTACTTGAACGGCTACTTGTACTTTTAGCAGAACTATTTTTACTATTACTGCCATTACTGCCATTACTGCCAAAACTGTTTTTCGTAGTAGAGCCTGATGCTGTCGGGTTTGCTACAGTCGGCATAACCCCGTCACTCTTTAATGTGTAGCTTGAGTGAACCTCATCGCGATCTTCCATCGTATTTGCTAAAGGCATGAAAAAAACAGTGCTAAAAGAAAAGGATGAAATCAATATTGTTTTAATCAATGACTTCATTCTTTCGTCTCATTTTTCTTTTCTTTTTCATCCGGGATTTTTACCGTAGTCGATTTGGCTACGCCATCTTCACTGGAACCACCAATAACAAGATCGTAAGAGCCTGATACTTTAGTTGAGCCCGTGATGTTTTGTTGTTGTGCAACTTGTGCAATTTTTTCTGCTGTTAAGACATTACCATCGGCTCCAACCATGATGTCTGTTGGGTCAACGATCTTGCCGTCTTTATCGACAAGAATTGTACTTGGGTCAACAACATTGCCATTCTTATCAACAATCTCGCCATTTTCATTGATGGTATAACCTGCGGCTTCAAGTTGTTCTTTGCTAGCAATAGTATTGCCGTCTGCATCAACCAGATTACCACTTGCATCAACACCTGAAGCGGCCTTAATACCCGCAGCTTCAAGTTGTTCCTTGCTAACGAGGGTTCTACCGTTAGCGTCAACGAGGTTGCCACTTGAATCAACACCTGATGCGACTTTTATACCTGCGGCTTCAAGTTGTGATTTACTCAGTATTTCACCGTTAGAAGAAGTGATTAAGTCATTCTTATCGACAACATTACCTGAGGCATCAACAATCTGCCCATCTTTGTTAATGCTCAGACCAGCAGCTGCAAGTTGTTTTTTGGTCATAACGCTACCGTCTGAAGCAAGCACAATGTCTTTTGGATCGACAATGTTGCCATCTTTATCAACGATTTGACCATGTTCATTGATAGTCAAACCAGCAGCAGCCAATTGTTGTTTATTAAGTACATTGCCATCTGCTGAGATTATCAGGTCTTTCTTATCAATAACCTTACCTGACGAATCAACCATGATTTCGCTTGGGTCGACAACATTGCCATCCTTATCGATTATCTGACCTTTCTCATTAACTGTATAACCTGCGGCTTCAAGCTGTTCTTTGCTTGCAATAGTATTGCCATTGGCATCGACCAAATTACCGCTACTATCAACACCTGATGCGACTTTGATACCTGCTTTGGTAAGTTGATCTTGGGTAATAACGGTACCATCTTCGGCAACAACAATATTATCGGTTGATACGACTTTGCCGTTTTTATCCACGATTTCACCAGCAGCATTAACTTCCAGTCCAGATGCTTCCAGTTGTTTTTTAGTCATCACTTTACCGCTTGCCGTGATCACCACATCATTAGCATCAACAACATTGCCGTCCTTATCAATAATTTGACCGCTTTCGTTAACAGTAAGCCCTGCTTTAGCAAGTTGTTCCTTAGTCAAAACTTTGCCATCAGCGGTGACAACAACATCGTTAGCAGAAACCACTTTACCGTCTTTTCCAACAAGCAATTTGCTTGGGTCAACAACATTGCCATCTTTATCGATGATTTGGCCTTTTTCATTGACCGTATAACCTGCGGCTTCAAGCTGTTCCTTGCTTGCAATAGTATTACCATTGGCATCGACCAGATTACCGTTAATGTCGACACCTGATGCTGTTTTAATACCTGCGGCTTCAAGTTGTTTACGACTCACTAGTTTGTTGCCGTTGGCGTCAACTAAATTACCGTTTACATCTACACCGCCAACTGCTGTCGCTCTTGATGCACGTTCCTGTTCCGCTGCAGCCATTTCCGCAGCATTACCAAACAGGTCTGAAGGTTGTACCGCAGCAAATGCAGAATCACTTTTGTCATGTCTATTACGCAACAACGTAACGATTTCACCTTTATCCAGTGCAAGAGTAATTAATGCCGCTTGTTCGGGGGTGACTTCCAGAGTGATATTCGAAAAACTTGTTTCTGAACGACGTTGAGGTTGTCTTAATGCATCCAGCGTTTCCAGATAAGGATCACGACCTGCTGCCAGTACAGTGACATTTTGTATAACGGGAATAATTAAATCTGATGGTGTCGCCATACTGATTAATTGTGTCGGATCTTCCAGTGCTTCAGAGGCATTGAGTAATTCTTCTGGAATCAAGTCCAGTGCTTCGCTTGGTAATAAATCTAATAGGCCTGCTTCTTTTGCTGCTGTAAAAATTGTCGGGTTAAAACCTGAAACTGAAAAAGGAATATTTACAAAAACATCAATACGGTTGCCCGGACGTAAAAAACCGCCGATTGAATTGACATCATCGACGGTGATTGTAATTGCGCGTTTCCCGGGAGGTACGATATCGGAAAAATCTCTCGGAAAGTCTTCATCCATAAAACTTTTTAATAAGGTTTTACCTTTTCCTAAATCGGTTGTTAATGCCTGGCCTAGATAGCGTTCAAATTGACCGGGTAAAACGGCATCTTTGTGAACAAATTTTCTGGGGATAGGACGTTGGCTAAAAGATTGAGAATCTACTTCCTGACCTCTGCGTAAATCCTTCTTAGCAACAACTACCATTACCTGTGCGGCTTTATCTTGTTCGTATTTGGCTTTTAATTGTGCTTCGCGTGTATTCAGGTAGAACATTGCGAGTAATGCAGCAACGACCCCAAATCCAATAGCCCCAAATAATAACGGTAAAGTACTTTTTTCTTGTTTTTTTGGCATAACCTTTTATCTATATAGCATCAACGTTTTAATTAATTATTACAAATCGGTTTTAAAAGAAGCTCGTTGCACCATCGAGTATGTCTGATGGGCTGTCCGGCAATATATCATCTGGAAACGTGTCCAGAGTCGGAAACGATGTAAAGTCATGGATTTGTTCTACTAAATCGTTTGGATCGGGGCCATCAGTTTCATTAAGATAAAATTCCCCAAGATTGTCATATTGAGGTAAATCCGATAGCGACGCAGCATAGGAATATCCCTGATACCGATCGTTCATGACACCCAGTAAATCGAGTAATACATCACCACCCGGACCTATCGTCAGCACCA
>JBMZNW010000123.1:0-6292 GCA_049619915.1 Gammaproteobacteria bacterium | reverse complement strand
TTGGCATTGGCTGAATCTCAAAGCCTGGCTGTAGGTCGTGATCACCAATATATCGAACCACTTCATTTAGCCCATGCCTTACTAAATCAGGAAGGCGGCACACTGCCTCATGTATTATCTAATGCGGCTATTAACCTTAATCAACTAAGCAATGAAATTATAAAAGCACTTGATGCTCTGCCAACTGTTTCAGGTTCTGCTGGTGATGTTCATATAAGCCGCGATCTGGATCGCCTGTTAAACATCATGGATAAAACGGCTCAGGATAGAGGTGATGACTATATCGCCAGTGAACTTATTGCTATTGCCGCATTAGAAGATAAAGGCAAACTAGGTGAAATCTTCAAACGATGTGGCGCAGATAAAGCAAAAATTAATCAGGCCATTGACTCTATTCGTGGCGGAGAAAAAGTCAGTGACTCTAACGCTGAAGAAAACAGGCAAGCATTAGAAAAATATACCACTGATGTTACTGCTCGCGCAGAAAGTGGCAAACTTGATCCCGTGATAGGACGTGATGAAGAAATACGTCGGACAATACAAGTATTACAACGTCGCACAAAAAACAATCCAGTATTAATTGGTGAACCGGGTGTCGGTAAATCTGCCATTGTTGAAGGCTTGGCTCAGCGTATCGTCAATGGCGAAGTACCGGAATCAATTAAAAACAAACGATTATTATCTTTAGACATGGCAGCACTGATTGCTGGAGCCAAGTTTCGCGGTGAATTTGAAGAACGTTTGAAGGCTGTTCTCAACGACCTATCAAAACAGGAAGGACAAATCATTTTATTTATTGATGAAGTCCACACCATGGTTGGCGCCGGTAAAGCAGAAGGCGCGATGGATGCCGGCAATATGTTGAAACCTGCTTTAGCCAGAGGTGAATTACATTGTATCGGCGCGACAACATTAAATGAATATCGTGAAAACATTGAAAAAGACGCGGCATTAGAAAGACGTTTTCAAAAAGTGTTGGTGAAAGAACCAACGGTTGAAGACACGATTGCCATTCTTCGTGGCCTTAAAGAACGTTACGAAGTTCATCACAATGTACAAATAACCGATCCTGCTATTGTTGCAGCGGCGACCTTATCGAATCGTTACATTACTGACAGACAATTACCCGATAAAGCCATCGACCTTATTGATGAATCGGCTAGCCGTATCAGTATTGAAATAGATTCTAAACCGGAATCCATGGACAGACTGGAACGTCGAATTATCCAGATGAAAATTGAGCGCGAAGCCTTAAAGAAAGAAACAGATGATGCTTCGATAAAAAGGCTGGCATTGCTGGAAGATGATATCAAAAAGGTCGAACGCGAATTTACTGATCTAGAAGAAATCTGGATTTCAGAAAAAGCAGCCCTGCAAGGGTCGCATAATATTAAAGAGAAACTGGAACAGGCTAGGATTAATTTCGAAGCGGCAAAACGTTCCGGTGACTTAAATCAGATGTCTGAACTGCAATACGGCACCATTCCTGAGCTGGAAAAACAATTGGACATGGCCGGACAAGCCGAAATGCAAGACATGAAACTATTGCGTAATAAAGTTACAGAAAATGAAATTGCTGAAGTCGTTGCTAATTGGACAGGCATACCCGTCAGCAAAATGTTGGAAGGAGAACGTGAAAAGCTACTGTCTATGGAAGACATTCTTCATAATCGTGTCGTCGGTCAGGAGCAAGCTATAAAAGCTGTCTCTAATGCCATACGCCGATCGCGTGCTGGATTGTCTGATCCAGATAAACCAAATGGCAGTTTTCTTTTTCTTGGGCCGACCGGTGTTGGTAAAACCGAGTTGTGCAAAAGCCTGACTGAATTTTTGTTCGATAGCGAAGACGCAATGATTCGGATTGATATGTCTGAATACATGGAAAAACATGCTGTTGCGCGTTTAATAGGCGCGCCTCCAGGCTATGTTGGTTACGAACAAGGTGGTTATCTGACTGAAGCTGTCAGACGACGACCTTATAGTCTGATATTACTTGATGAAATAGAAAAAGCGCATGCCGATGTATTTAATATTTTATTACAGGTACTTGATGATGGCCGTTTAACGGATGGACATGGCCGAACCGTAGACTTTCGAAATGCGGTTATTGTTATGACCTCAAATCTTGGCTCTAACCTGATACAGGAAATGTCTGTTGATTCTGAATATGACAATATGAAAGAAATCGTCATGCATGAAGTTAGTCAGTACTTCAGACCAGAATTTCTTAATCGTATTGATGAAACAGTTGTTTTTCATGCACTGCAACAAAGACAAATTAATGCCATTGCTAATATTCAGATTGAACGCTTAAGACAACGTTTGCTTGAGCAGGAAATCGAGTTAGAAATTGATGAAAATGCAGTCAACGAGTTAGGCAAGGTTGGTTTTGACCCGGTATACGGTGCGCGACCGTTAAAACGTGCTATTCAGGATAAATTGGAAACGCCGATAGCGGAAAGGATTTTACAGGGGCAATATCAGCCGGGATCATCGATAAAAATCAGCTTTTCTGATGAAAAATTACTCTTTTCAGAACTTGAGACAAATGTTGCGTAAGCTATATGAAGTCAAGTTATTAGCTGTAAATTAAATAAATTAGACAAATTACATATTTTAATTAATTAAAACAGTTGGTTATTTGCTAAATATACTCTAATATCTAACCGAAAAGACTTGATAAAATAAGGTCAAGAAATTCGGAAATGTCGACGCCAGCAAAAAAAATTAATCTCAGTGGTCTAGCCCGTAAGTTGGTGTTAGATGGCTTGCTTGAAGAAGAAAAGGCGCAAAGCACACTTGAAGAATCTATCAAGAAGAAAAAGCCTTTCGTAAGCCTTGTTGTAGAAAATAAACTCGTTCCCAGTAATAAAGTCGCTTTAGCAGCCGCAAAAGAATTTGGTGCGCCGCTTGTCGATATTGATTTACTGGATATTGACCCGGATGTGGTCAAGCTGGTCAAAGAAGACCTGATAAAAAAACATAATGCACTTCCTGTATTCAAACGTGGTAAACGTTTAGCTGTCGCCGTCTCTGATCCAACCAATATTCAAGCACTCGATGAATTTAAATTTGCGACCAGTTTAATCACCGATGCCATTGTTGTAGAAGAAGACAAACTTGCCAAAAATATTGAAAAAATTCTGGAAGAAGCAGATGGCGGTTTGGGAGACATGGATGATGAGGATTTTGACGATCTTGATGATTTGGAAGTCGCTGAAGATGGCCCGCAGGAACAGGACGACTCTGATGTTGATGATGCACCGGTTGTTCGCTTTGTAAATAAAGTTTTACATGATGCGATTAAGAAAGGTGCTTCGGATTTACATTTCGAACCGTATGAAAAAATGTATCGGGTACGTTTTCGAATAGACGGCGTTTTACAGGAAGTCGCAAAACCACCCATGAGTCTTAATATGAAAATTGCGGCCCGTATTAAAGTCATGGCTCGATTAGATGTGTCGGAACGGCGAGTACCGCAAGATGGCCGTATTAAGTTAAAGCTTTCAAAAACCAAAGCCATTGATTTTCGTGTAAATACCTGTCCAACGCTATTTGGCGAAAAAACCTGTATGCGTATCCTGGATTCAGATGCGGCAGCGCTACAAATTGATCAACTCGGCTATGAAGATGATCAAAAGCAGCTGTTCCTAGACAATATTCACAAGCCTTACGGCATGTTTCTAGTTACAGGCCCAACTGGTAGTGGTAAAACCGTATCACTCTATACCGGTATTAATATTCTAAATCAGGTTGATATCAATATTTCTACCGCCGAAGATCCGGTTGAAATTAATTTACCTGGTGTGAATCAGGTACAAGTTGATGAACGCACTGGCATGACGTTTGAGAAAGCACTAAAAGCATTTTTGAGACAGGATCCGGACATTATTCTAGTCGGAGAAATACGTGATCTCGGTACCGCCTCAATTGCTGTAAAAGCAGCACAAACAGGTCATATGGTCATGTCAACACTGCATACGAATGATGGTCCACAAACATTAACTCGTTTGCAAGATATGGGGATTCAGGCGTTCGCAGTTGCGACCAGTATTAACCTTATTACAGCACAGCGGTTATTACGGCGAATAAATCCAAATAACCGTGTCCCGGTAGAAATGCCTGCTGATGCCTTACGTGATGAAGGTTTTCCGGAAGAGCTGATAGAAAAAGGCATTACCTTATATGAACCTGGTGAAGAAACAGAAGATAACCCAGGTTATAAAGGCCGAGCAGGTATTTACCAAGTTATGCCTATTTCCGACGCTTTGAAACGTCTAATTATTGAAGGCGCCAACGCGGTACAATTAGCTGATCAAACCGCATCAGAAGGTGTATGGGATATTCGTCGTTCAGGATTACAAAAAGCGGCTGATGGCATAACCAGTCTTACTGAAGTTAACAGGGTTACAGTAGAGTAAAATACGATGGCTGATGCAAATAAATCAGATATGTATGTCTGGGAAGGCATGGACAAGCAGGGAAAGCGAGTTAAAGGAGAATCAAGCGGTCAAAGTGAAGCTCTGGTTAAAGCATCGTTAAGACGCCAAGGAATAAACCCGCTTAAAGTTAAGAAAAAACCAAAACCATTACTCGGTGGTGGTGGAAACACAAAAATTACACCTAAAGACATTACTGTCTTTAGTCGACAGCTAGCAACAATGATGTCTTCAGGCGTTCCACTAGTACAAGCATTCGAAATTGTTGGTCGGGGACACGAAAATGCTGGCATGCAGGAAATGATTCTCGGCATCAAAAGTGATGTTGAAGCAGGTAATAATTTAACTGAAGCACTAAAAAAACGTCCTCTGTATTTTAATGACCTGTACTGTAATCTGGTCGAAGCAGGTGAGCATGCCGGTATCCTAGAAGCCATTTTGCATAAACTGGCAACGTATATGGAAAAAACAGAGGCATTAAAGTCTAAAATTAAATCTGCTCTGTTTTACCCCGCTGCAGTAATCGTCGCGGCAATAGTTGTTGTTTCAATCCTAATGATTTTTGTCATCCCTCAATTTTCAGAATTATTTTCGGATTTCGGCGCAGATCTACCAGCATTAACTCAGTTTTTGGTAGATACCTCTGACTTTTTTGTTGCTTATTGGTATGCCATTTTTGGCATTATGGGCGGCGTTGTTTTCGGTGCGATGGAAATTAAAAAACGCTCAACAGCTGTTCAACAATTTCTTGACCGGGCAATTTTAAAACTCCCCGTCATTGGCGAAATAATGGAAAAATCCGCCATAGCACGTTTTTCTAGGACACTGGAAACCATGTTTGCTGCAGGTACACCTATGGTAGAAGCAATGAGCTCTGTCGCGGGCGCTTGCGGTAACATTGTTTTTTATGATGCGACGATGAAAATGAAAGATGAGATTGCTACAGGTACTCAACTTCAGGCATCGATGCGAGACACAGCTTTATTCCCGAACATGGTCGTGCAAATGGTCGCTATTGGTGAAGAATCTGGCGCTATTGATACGATGCTAGGCAAAGTTGCTGACTGGTACGAGCAAGAAGTTGATGATGCTGTTGAAGCATTAACAAGTTTGCTTGAACCGATGATTATGGCATTTCTTGGTGTCGTCATTGGTGGCATCGTAATCGGTATGTATTTACCAAATGGGTTCTGTTGTTTAGCCTCTATCTCGTTCGAATATGTTGTTCGAACTTATAAATATTATTAAACAGTTTGACCACAATATTTTTAAATCTTATTGAGCTGTTCCAACAAAGCCCTGCCTTTTTTCTTGGCACCGTTTTCACTGTTGGATTACTGGTTGGTAGCTTCCTGAATGTCGTCATCCACCGTTTACCAATAATGATGGAAAACGACTGGAAAGATCAGTGCTGTGAATTACTCGAACTGGATTCAGCAGATAATTCTTCTGACAATCAAAAATATAATCTAATAGTACCGCGTTCCCGCTGTCCTTCGTGTAATCGTCAAATAAAAGCCATCGAAAATATTCCTGTTTTAAGCTATCTGTTCTTAAAAGGAAAATGCAGTCAATGTAAAAAGCATATTTCACTGCGCTATCCAGTCATAGAACTAGTTAGTGCGGTAACAGTAACTGTTGTTGCCTATTATTTTGGTGTCTCAATTCAAACCTTATTTGCAATATTGCTTACCTGGGTATTAATTGCATTAACGATGATTGATTTTGATCATCAACTCTTGCCTGATGATATGACTTTGCCTCTTCTATGGTTAGGTATAAGCCTCAATTTATTTAATGTTTTTACAGATATCCATTCCAGTGTTCTGGGGGCAATTTTTGGCTATGGTATT
>JBMZNW010000122.1:0-6342 GCA_049619915.1 Gammaproteobacteria bacterium | reverse complement strand
CATCAGGGCTTAATTTTTCAGCACCTGCTATAACAATACGCAATGATTCAAACATTAACGGGTGAATACGACGATTCTTTGTATAGAGTCTTAAGAAGGTTGATGTGCCACAGAATATGGTTGCACGATATTTCGCAACCGCTTTAGCGACATTGACTGCATCCGTTGGATCGGGGTGACAAACCATTGGGATGCCTTCGACTAAAGGCATGAAGGTTGTCACTGTTAAACCGAAAGCATGGAATAACGGTAAGCTTGCCATGATGACATCCGTATCCTGCGTGTTTAGCATGTCTGATATTTGTTTCAGATTCGACATGATATTGCGATGGCTTAACATCACGCCTTTTGGCGTACCTTCACTACCGCTAGAAAATAAAATTGCCGCAGTTGAATTGATATCAACCTTTTTGCAATACAATAATTTCAATAATCCGGCAGGCAAAATCATCACTGTTAATAATGTACGTAGACCTGTTGCTTTACTAATTGCTTCTTTCAAGTCTTCCATGTAGATGAATTGGCTATCAGGAAAGGCATCATTTAAATCAATCCCCTTCTTAACTAGCTTATCCATAAATTTACGCGAGGTATAAATTGATTTAATACCCGCTTTATTCACAGCACCCTGTAACGCTTCACGACTGGCGGTAAAGTTTAAATTAACGACTGTTTTACCGCGTAAGATAGCGGCCATGTTTGCAATGCAACCGGCGCTACTTGTCGGTAATAACAAACCGACATTTTGTTCTGGCGAATATTTTTTAATTAATCGTGAAAAACAAATTACGGCTGTTAAAAATTTATTGCCTGTTAATGAACCGGCAATAGAATCAGCAACAGTTAATTCATCAGCATTACGTTTAGTGGTATCTATAAATGCAGAGCCAATTGTTGGTAAATGGCTGGTGTAGTGTTCCCAACTATCTATTGATAAATCAAAGATACGTTTCTTTAATGTTTCTGGTGTTGTTTCGATGGGTAATAGCTCACCGAAAGAAACAATGATGTCTTGCTTAATACCTGTACTGCGTATGTTCTTTAGCTTTTCACTAGAACGTGAAAACCAGCTTCCCCATAAACCACGGATATAAAAAGGTAGAATAACGGCATTGGTATCTTCTGCTGCTTTTTCATAACCACGTTGAAACTCGGCTAACTGTCCTGTTCGGCTTATGGTACCTTCCGGGAATAAACAGACAACATCACCGTTATTTAAACTGTTATTGATTTCCTGCAACGCACCTTTACTCGCACCCGCAGAAACAGGGATAACATTAAAAATATCGAGAAACCATTTTAAGTACCAACGTTCATAAATATTACGAATCATGACAAAGCGTATTGGTCGAGGCGATGCCATTTGAATAATACCCCAATCGATCCAGCTAATATGATTCCCGAGCATTAACACACCACCTTTTTCAGGCATGTTTTTCAAACCTAACACTTCTAAACGATAACGATGACCAATAATATAACTGACAATAAAGCGGACTAGCGACTGCGGTAATTTGTATACCGTAAAAACCGTTCCTGCTATGGCGACGATTAATAAAATATGAAACAGTCCAACACTACTTATACCCATAATGGCAAACAGAACGGTTAAGCCAAGAAAACTGAGCATGAAACAGTTTTGAATAAAGTTATTACCGGCTAATACTCGCCCTACTTCATCTTCATCTGAATGAAATTGAATCATTGCATTTAATGGAATCAATAATAAACCGCCAAACATGCCCCAGATAAGAAAGTTAAACATTTGGAAATAAATGCTGTCGATTGTCGGCACTAAAAATAAACATGCAGCAATGCCTAGTGAGCCAACAGGGATAATGCCAGTTTCGATGTATGTTTTTGATATACGTCCGGCAATGATTGAACCGATCATGATACCGATACCAGCACAGGCCAAAGTACCTTGTATTAAAATCGCATTGGTAATATCCATTGTTTCTTTTGCATGTGCAGGAAATGCCGCGAGCATAACTTGAGAAAGCGACCAAAAAATGGCTAAACCAATAACCGATAGAAAGATGACTTCGCGATTCGTAACAACACGTACGTTTTCTTTTAAATATTTACCTTTGCTGTAATTCTTCCAGTCAAAATTCATCGCTTCATCGACAGGTTGTTTCTCTGGTAAGGCATAAGCGACGAACAACTCAATAACACTGAATGCCACTAAGGCCCAACCAATCGGTGCTATGTTTTCCAACAACAAGGAAGTATCAGTAAATACAGCATTGGCAAGAAAGTGTTCAAATAATATGGTGAAGGCAAAAATACCGGTAAGGATTGCTATGGTCGTGGTTGCCTGCACGACACCATTAGCAGAAGCCAAATTATCTTTACCGACGAGTTCTTTAATATAGCCATACTTTGCTGGTGAATAGAATGCGCTCTGCAATGCCAACATGAATGTCATGGCAAACGCGGGCCAGAACCAACCCATGTAATAAAACAAGGTAATACAAAGCGTAATACCCACAGCGACCCAAGCACTGATGCGCATGACTTTGTTCTTGGGGTATTTATCGGCACAAAAACCGGCAGGAGAAAGTAGCAGAATGAAAGGTAAAAGAATTAGGGCATTGACGATGGCAGTCAAAATGATTTGTTCCTGACCGTCATAGACTTTGAAGACAGTGTTTTGAATCGTGATTTTATGCCCTAAATCAACAAAGGCATTGAGAAAAATCATCGCAACATAGGGAATAAAACCACTAAATTTGAATAACTTAGACATCTGCACAACTCCCGGTACTTTTAATTGTTCCCTGAAATTTAATAATTAGTCTTAATTTAAACAACTAATATTGTATTCGTTTTATTTTTATGTTCTATTTGTATTGATTTTTACTACTTTAAAGGACTGTTATGGCTCAATCACTTCATCTCATCAATACCTTGAAGAAAGCACTGAAAGGACACGGCCTGACTTATGCCGATATCGCCAAGAAAATTAATATGTCCGAAGCCAGTATAAAGCGGATGTTTTCAGAAAAGAACTTTTCATTAAAGCGGCTGGAAGAATTATGCCAGTGTATGGATTTGGAAATATCCGATCTATTAAGCCTGATGAAAGAAGATGAACAAAACATCAGTCAACTCAGTGAAGCGCAGGAAAAAGAAATCGTTAATGATCTGACTTTATTATTAGTAACGGTTTGCGTATTAAATCGTTGGTCATTAAAAGATATTATCTCGCATTACAAAATTACAGAAACAGTAGGCATTCAATATCTGGCTAAACTAGATCGTTTAAAGATTATTGAGTTATTACCCAAAAATAAAATTAAATTGCTTGTTGATTCCAACTTTACCTGGATAGAAAACGGTCCTATTCAACAATTCTTCCAGTCCAAAGTAGAAAAAGATTTTTTTAATACGCGTTTTAAAAAAGCTAATGAACGTTTGTTTGTTATTAATGGGATGTTAGCAGAAAACTCGAATGCTGTTTTCCAAAAGAAAATGGAAAAACTGGTTAAAGAGTTCAATGATTTGAATGATAGCGATGCAGGTTTATCGATAGATGATCGTCACGGCACCACTGTCGTCATGGCCGTTCGCCAATGGGAATACGGCTTGTTTGAACATATCCGTAAATAACGCAGTTAATTTAACAACAGTTTATTCAAAAATGTTTGTTTTAATTTTAGTTGTTTTAATGCCTCTTCGCGAGAAATTAACAAATGATTAATTTTATCACCAGCTTTTAACTGCCCCAGAATATTCAGATCTGAACTTATAACATTGGCAATGCGTGGGTAACCTCCAATCGTTTGTCCATCCACGGAAGAAATAATAGGTAACCCCGAAGGCGGTATCTGAATACTACCTTGCACGAGGCCACTTGAAACAAGTTCTATTGGTGTATCAGATATAATTGCATCGCCTTCTAATCGTAATCCCATACGATTTGATTCGTTCGATATTTTATAAATGCAATTATAGAAGCGATGAATGCTTTCTTTATCAAAGCTATCAACTTCAAAACCATCAACACATCTTAATAAATAAGAACCGCTAAATGTTGGCCTGTATTCTTTTGGTAATTCTCGTTTATTCGGTTGATGTTTATCGTTAACTTCTAATACATCCCCTACTTTAATCTGTCGCCCTTTATAGCCACCAAAGTTTGCAGTTAAGTGTGTCGAATGACTACCAAAGACTTCATCGACTTTTAATTTACCTGCAATAGCCAGATAAGCCCTTACGCCTTTTTGCAACTTTTTAAAATCTAAAACATCACCTTTATTAACATGAATAACTTCATTGTTTGTTATTAAATTATCATTTAAAACTAGTTCAAACTCAGCACCACAAATAGAAATTGAATACGAATCGGTAAATTCTATCGTCGGCCCGACCAGTGTTATTTCTAACGCAGCTTGATTTATCTCATTAGAAACAAGCCAGTTTGCTAACTGCAAAGACACACTATCCATAGCCCCACTTCTGGAGATACCTTGGTGCATAAAGCCAGTTCTACCTGCATCTTGAATACTGGTTTGTAAACCGGGCTTAATAAATTTAAGACTCATTAAACTTCCTTATTCAGCTTTCTTACTGAGTTGTTCATAGTCTTCTCTACTAATAGAAACAAAACGAATCTTATCTAGAGGTTGAGCTATAAAAGGATTTTCGGCCTTTGGATTAAAAATAGAGATCGGTGTTTGCCCTATAATATGCCAACCACCGGGGCTTTCTACGGGATAGACTCCAGTTTGCCCGCCTCCTATAGCAACAGCACCAACAGGTACTTTTAACGACGGTATTGATTTACGTGGACAATGTAATTGCTTGTTTAAGCCACTTAAATATAAAAACCCGGGAAGAAAGCCAAGCATGTTCACTAAATAATGTTCTTGCGTGTGTAATTTAATGACTTCAACAATACTTAAATTACATTGCTCAGCTAAACTTATTAAATCGGTTCCGTATTCCTCGTCATAACATACAGGTATTTCGATTAAATTAGACTTATGAGATTTAATTTCTTCTCTTAAGTGCTTTTCAATTATTTCTTTAACAGAAAATTCAATTGAATTTACATCAGTATTTAAAATATCAAGGTAAAGTGTCAGACTTTGATACGCAGGAATAGCATCAACAAGTTCATTTGGTAAAGTCTTTCTAAATACTTCGGCCAGAGACTGAATTGTTTTTATTAGTTCTTCACCTGTATGTTCATCAAAAAAAATCGTAATTGCTGCATCACCATTCCATTTAAAGTTTGTTTTTATTTTTGATGCTGTATTCATGCAATAGATATATTATTTTCAGACAATGCCTGTTTCAGTTTCTTTGCAATGCTTAATGCATTTTCATTATCACCATGTAAACAAATCGTTTTAACTATGGGTGTTATTAATTCACCTGTAATTGATTTTATCGATTGATTTTTTGCTAAAGCAATTGCTTGTTCAATGCATTCTTCATCTTCAGTAATCATCGCGCCGGCTATTGTTCTTGCTGCTAACTTATTTTCAGGCGTGTAACGCCGATCTATAAAACCTTCGGGTATAAAGTTTAATTGTTTTTCTTCACACACCTTCTGAAAAGTACCCTGAGCCAGTCCATAAATTTCAATATTAGGAAATGATTCAGCAAAAGTGCTAGCAACAACACTGGCTAGTTCTAAATTGTGTTCAACATCATTATAAAGTGCGCCATGTAATTTAATGTGATTAAGTCTGGCTTTATGCCTATCTGCAATAGCAAGAAATCTACCCATTTGTTCATGTAAAAACTCGATGACTTGATTCTGAGTATAAGTATGAGTTTTTCGACCAAAGTTTTCTAGATCAGGATAACCGGGATGTGCACCAATTTTTAATTGGTTTTCTAATGCATCATTAATAGCATATTCAATTGTTTTGGCATTGCCAGCGTGTCCACCACAAGCAATATTACAACTCGACAAATAAGACATTAACAACGCATCGTTATCTGCATCTTCTCGCGTGCTTCCTTCGCCCAAATCACAATTGATGTCGATAATTATCTTTTTATTCATATAGAGTTTAAAAAGAAGCGGTTAAAGATAAGGAGCTTATTCTACATTAGAACCAAAAACAGACTGCATAATTACAATCTAGTTAGTATTGCTTAATCAGATTGGTTTTGTGTTTGTTTCATTCGGTTTTCCCAACGTCGTCGAGCATGGCGGCGCATATTAGGAATATTATCCGTTTCGTCCATAATGGTTAGACCCAGTATCGACTCAAAGATATCTTCCATTGTGATCAAGCCTAACCATGTACCGTAACCGTCAAAAACCAATCCCATGTGTTGGTTTTCTTTTAGTAATGAAGTCAATGCAAACTCAGCCGA
>JBMZNW010000121.1:3201-6354 GCA_049619915.1 Gammaproteobacteria bacterium | reverse complement strand
TAATGCTGGCCCATGACCGGGAATAAGGTATTCAAAATCGAGCTTATTCAATTGTTCTAGACTTTCTACCCACTTGTTTATATCAGCATGAGGTGTTGTCGGTGTACGATTATTAAACACTAGGTCGCCAGCAAATAGTACTCCCGTTGTACGGTCTAATATTGCAAGATCAGAATGCGTATGACCTTCAAGTTGTATGAACTCTAGTTTGTGGCCGCCTATTTCTTCTATAGCTCCTGGCTTAATCACTTCAGTAGGCGCATAGACTTCTGTACCTTTCATCCAGTCACCTACCAGGATATACATATTTGTATTAAGTCCTTCTCCTTGTTCATTAATCGCTTTATTAATTGCTTTTAAACTTGCTATAGGCACATCTTTATAGGCTTGATTGCCAAGGAAGTGATCAGGATGATGGTGAGTAATAAATACTTTTATTACTTTTTTATTAGTCGTGCTTTCAATGTATTGTCTCATCTGTTTTCCATAACTCAGAGAAGGGCCGGTATCGATAACGATGACACCTTGGTCAGTGACAATATAGCCTGTATTAACTATGTTGCCGCCATTTTTGAATGTGAAATGTTTTGTTGAGCCAAAAAATACATAAGTATTTTCAGTTATCTTCTCTGCATTCAAATTATAATTCAATTCATTAGCATGAATTTGTATATGAGAAAGTAACAACAAAAACGAGAGAAAAGACTTAAATATTGAGGTTTTCATAATAAAGAGAAACTAGTATTGATATGGCTTAACTTTATTTTTTATCGTATATAACTTCGTTGATACGATTACCATTGTTATCTTGTCCTGTAAGCGTGATTTTTTGTCCTGGTGTCATATCAAAATCAAGCGAAAATACAGGGTTTTCACTAACAGGCACATCGGGCTCTATACGAGATAAAACAACATTATTGCCGTCTACTAGCTCTAGTGTTTTTATATAGAAAGCAGGAATGCCATCTGCCAAACCTGTATCCATAGGGTGCATTACTCTAAAACGTAACCGATCATGTTTATCTTGTTCTTCGCTTATCCAAAAACGGCTTTTTACATTGCCTAAAGTAGCTTCCCATCCACCCATGGTTCGACTATTACCAGGTAAAGTACAACCGCCACCACTGGCTTCTAACCAACGCCCGCCAACATGCCATACACCATCTTTCGTTAGAGCTGCAGCACGAACAGGTGTGGCTTGTTCAACTTTGATGCGAAAGCCTATCGATGGTTGAAACTCGCCCGGATAAAAACTCATAATCTTGTTTATCGGATTCAAGTCAGCAAAAATTCTTATTTCTTCTATATCAGGAAGATCAGTGACTTTAACGGAGACAGGAACATTCATTGGATCTTCAGCACGATCAGGTGTAATCACTTTTACTCTGTCATCAAAAACAACGTTTTCGCTTGAGAGTATAAGTTTGTGCATTATTTCCCAATTAGGCGAGTCCAGCGGATCTTTTGGTGTCGCAGCTATAACAGTTGATATAGCGAGCAAATTAAATAAAAACACTGACAATGTATACTTACAAGTATTTAAGCTTTTCATAGCAGTTTCCGTAAAATCTTTCAGTTCGTTAAAGTTGATATTGTTCGTATTCAGCTAAACATTCCGGGTTGGCAATGGCCTCAATGTTATCTATTTTTATGTTTGATAACAAACGTGTCACGGGGAGTTCCATCTTTTTCCCACTTCTTGTATAGGGAATATCATTGACTTGATAGATATTAGCAGGCACATGTCTACTCGTCGTATTTTTTAGAATCGCGCTTTTAATTTGTTTGACCTTATTATCGTCAAATTGTTCTCCAGTCTTTAATTTTACAAATAAAACCACGTTAACATCGCCGTTTATTTGTTGACCTATACAAAGAGAGTCTTCAATAAAGCCGAATTGTTCTACTTGTCTATATATTTCAGCAGTGCCAATACGGACGCCACCTGGATTTAAGGTAGTATCAGAACGACCGTGAATAATGACCGTCTTTCTATCTGTAAGCGTAATAAAGTCGCCGTGACACCATAAACCCGGAATGGTGTTGAAATAGGCATTATTAATTTTTTCATGTGTAGGATCATTCAAAAAGTGAGTTGGCCTACTTGGAAAACTTTTCTTGCATGTTAGTTCGCCTTTGCTGTTTATTAATTCATTACCATCTTCGTTACGACAGCTGACATCCATGCCTAAACCAATGCATTGAATTTCGCCTCTATAGACAGGTAAAAGCGGATTGCCTAGTACAAAGCAACTTACTAAATCGGTTCCACCCGAGATACTTGATAATTGCACTTCTTGTTTTATTTTCTCGTAAACAAAATCAAATTGTTCAGGTAAAAGTGGTGAACCGGTAGACAAGATCGTTTCCAGTGTAGGATATTCATTAGCTGGTTCTTCTCCTGAGTCTTCCAGTGCTTTTAAAAATTTAGCACTGGTGCCAAAGATATTAATTTTTTCTCGGTTAATAATGTCAAAAAAATAATTAATATCAGGGAATGCTGGTGAACCTTCATAAATTGTAATCGTTGCATTTAATGCGAGCGAGCTAACTAACCAGTTCCACATCATCCAACCACATGTGGTGAAATAAAACATGTTTTTATCTTCAGTTAAGTCGCAGTGTAAGCCGAGTTCTTTTACATGTTGAAGTAAAACACCGCCGACACAATGGACAATGCATTTCGGTTTTCCTGTCGTTCCTGATGAATATAGAATGTAGACAGGACTGTTAAACTTCACTCGTTTAAAAGTGAGTTCATTGCATGCGTTTTCTTTTATTGCAGTATTCCAAAGTATGCTTTTATCTATGTCTGTCGTGTTTGGGCTCTTATTTAAAAAATCCACTAAAATTACTTTTTTCAAAGTAGGGATATGCTTAACAATAGATTTTATTTTTTCCAAGCAGTCATAATATTTTCCATTATATTCATAACCACATGCAGCAACTAAAACGGCAGGTTTTGATTGGCTAAGTCGTTCTATTACGCCTTTGACACCAAAGTCACAACTAGTCGATGTAAATACACCTCCCAAAGAAGTTGCAGCAAGCATTGAAATAACCGTTTCTGGTATATGCGGCATATAGGCAGCAAGGACGTCTTCTTCGTCCATATAATCTTTGATGTAATTAGCTATGCTTGCTGTTTGACTT
>JBMZNW010000121.1:0-3191 GCA_049619915.1 Gammaproteobacteria bacterium | reverse complement strand
TCATGGACAAAGTTTATTGCAACTTTTTCATTGCTGTCACACTTGAGAAGGTTCTCTGCAAAGTTCAGTTCAACGTTTGGAAACCAGGAATAGTCTTTAAAAGTTATATCGTTAAAAGCAGGAGATAAATCTCCGCTATATTTAATATTAAAAAAGTCGAATAAGCTGGGCCAAAACTCTTCGGGCTTATTAATTGTCCATTGATGCAGATCGGCGTAATTATTAAAACCTGCTTCTCGCATAAAGGAATACATTTGAGAAGACTCAATACGATTCTTAGTCGGGGTGTATAGCTTCGTGATGTTATTACTCATTTCAGCTCTCAAGTCGTTTCTTTATTTCGCTATTTAGAACAATAGCATTACAGTTATTTAATTGCTCAAGTTGAATGCTTGAAACACTTCGATAAAAACTTCTTTTAAAGAAGAGTGATAGGTAAGAAAGTATTATTGTTAGATAAAAAATATTTATATTCTTGGCAGAATTATGTAGCTGGTTTTGCTGACATTGCAGCATCTCTATCCAGATTATATTTCTTAAGTTTTAAATAGAGGGTGCTTTTTGCTATTCCCAATCGTCGAGCCGTTTTTGTCAGGTTGCCATTTGTCGCTTTTATCGTAGATACAATGACTAAACGTTCTGCATCATCAAGTTTAAGGTTTTCATGATCGTTCAGTATATTATCCAGAGTAATTTGACCATCATTTACTGTTTGATGTTGGAACTCTTCTGGCAGATGTGCAGCTGTTAATGTATTTTTATTGCACATCAATATTGCAGATTCAATAATGTTTCGCAGCTCTCTAACATTACCCGGCCAATCGTGTTTCATCAATGTCGCTATAAATTCATCGCTGATATTTTTAGGTTTTACTTCATCTCGTTCAGCAATTTTATTGGTAAAGTAGCGAGCTAGTTCTGCTATATCATTTTTCCTTTCACGTAGTACAGGAATTTTCAAGTTAACGACGGAGATGCGATAGAATAAATCTTTACGGAACATTCCCACTTTTATATCGTGACTCAAATCTCGATTGGTCGCAGCAATGATACGGCAGTTTACTTTGCGATGATGGTTTTCTCCCAAGCGGCAAATTTCGCCTTCTTGAAGGAAGCGTAAAATATTAGTTTGTACTTCCAGTGGCATCGCACCGATTTCATCAAGGAATAATGTGCCACCATCCGCGGCTTCAATTTTTCCAATTTTGCCGCCCCGAGCTGCACCTGTAAAAGCATCTTCTGCATGACCAAACAGTTCACTGGAAATTAACTCATGGGATAGGCCACCGCAATTTAATATTATGAGTGGCCCATTACTATTTTTACTCGCTGAATGTATTGCTTTTGCAAACATTTCTTTTCCAACACCTGTTTCTCCATGGATTAAAACGGGCACTGGAGAAATAGCCAGGTTTTTCGCTTTCTCTATCGTTTTTCGTAATGTCATTGTCGAGCCAATGATGTCTTCGAAAAATACTTTATCAGTTGATAAAGCAAAAGCTGAACTGTTTGATTTATTGTTGTTTATTCCTGTACGTCTATGTACTGGTGGGATACAAATAACGGAACCTAGCTTTTCACCGTTTTCCATAACAGGTTGAATCCAGTCAGACTCTAACCAGTTATCTTCAGACTTTAAAACTGAACTATAATTTTCATCAATAATCTTTGATGCATGATTATCAGTATTAAAATCAATACCACGCGCAGCCAGATAGGAAGGCACGTTGCCATTAGCTTTAATAAGGCATCCATTCTTATCGAGTAATATTAATGCATCATTACTACGTGAAGGGAATAAGGAAACCGCAGCATCAAGTAATCTATTGGACTCTTCGAGTCTGAGTTTTACTAGACTACTTTCAATTCTTCCTGCAGCTTCAACAACCAGAGCAAGAGCATGATGATTAAAACTGCTCGTTAATCCTGACACGTCAAGAACACCGATTATTTCTTTACTTCCCGGGTCTCGAATAACCATTGCAGCACATGACCAAGACTTAATGCCTTCACAAAAATGTTCAGTCGTATTTACTTTTACCGGTTTCTTTACAGATAGCACTGTGCCTATAGCATTAGTACCTGCTGCATATTCACTCCAGTTCGCGCCTTCGCACAAATCAATTTCATGGCCGTCTTCAACTGTTCTACGATCACCTTCGACATGAAGACAAACTCCTTCTTTATCTGCAAGTATCATCATGGAACCTGATTCAGCAAGTAAATGACTTGCATGTTCCATCACTGGTTTCGCTGCTTCAATTAATTGTTCATTTTTATGAAGAAGAGATTGGTAGATTTTACTTTGTAGGTGAATACGCGTTCTTGTGCCACCAGGATCGACACCGGCTTCGTTACATCTAACCCAGGAATCGCCGATTACGTCGCGAATAGAACCTTCTAGCAGAACGCCGCTATTTACATATTTGTCCCATACTTTATCAACCTGTCGTGGTGTAAAGTTGGAAGAAAAATAGGTATTTGTATTCGCCAAGATAAACCGCCTCTACGTT
Organism: Gammaproteobacteria bacterium; assembly: GCA_049619915.1. GTDB lineage: Bacteria > Pseudomonadota > Gammaproteobacteria > Eutrophobiales > Eutrophobiaceae > UBA7359. The sequence continues at coordinate 678 of JBMZNW010000121.1, read as the reverse complement.
AAGATATAGAATTAGCAAAATAACTAATTCAATCAATCTAAAAATTCCGTTAAACACCGTTTAGTTTCTAAATTTCGGTGTTAGTTCTCACACTCCACGTATGAATTTATTTTTTGTAATAATTATCTTAAAAATTGAATAATACTCTAATAATAGACCAAGAATATAACTATGGAAACAGTAGCTATCTAATTTAGAGAGGAATAACGACTGTATTTATAGGGAGAAAGGCTTAGTTTTAATAATTATCATGTTGCGCCGCAACATATTATAGGCATTTCCTAGTATTAAATTAAATATCTATCTTTTTACAGGATTATTTATACGCATTGTAATTATCCCAATGATTCAACTTTTAGAAAGGCAATTTGGGCTTAGATAATTTGATATAAAGGATCGAAGCTCGCTTGTAAAAATATTGTATAGTTGATTTTCTCAGCTTTATTAATACTGATGAATAACATTTAAAATATAACTATCTGAATGACTATAAAAATATGAAACGAAATATTATTGCTATTGGTGGTGGAAAAATAATGGTGCCTGAACATCGTCAGGCGCAAACTTTATTAATAGATGAAGCTATTGTTCAACAAGCAAAAAGAAAATCACCCAAGGTGTTATTTATTCCTACTGCCAGTGAAGACAATAGGGAGTATTGTGATGCATTTCGTACAC
>JBMZNW010000120.1:0-6364 GCA_049619915.1 Gammaproteobacteria bacterium | reverse complement strand
CAATGAAGATTGGTGGCCGGAAAAGCTTAATCTTAACCAATTACGTGCACATGATCCTGAATCAAATCCTTATGGGGGTGATTTTGATTACGCGCAAGCATTTGCAAGTGTTGGTATGAAAGCACTAAAGGCGGATATAGAAAAAACCTTAACCACATCGCAAGACTGGTGGCCTGCTGACTGGGGTCATTACGGTGGTTTAATGATTCGTTCAGCCTGGCACGCTGCCGGTACCTATCGTACATTAGATGGTCGTGGTGGTGCAGATGGCGGACAAACACGCTTAGAACCACAAAATAGCTGGCCAGATAATGCCAATCTGGATAAAGCACGCAGAATATTATGGCCGGTAAAACAAAAATACGGACGTAATGTTTCCTGGGGTGATTTAATCATTTTGGCAGGCAATGTTGCTCTGGAATCTATGGGTTTCGAAACTCTGGGTTTTGCCGGTGGTCGTGCTGATGATTGGGAATCTGATCTGACGTATTGGGGCGCTGAAACCAAGTGGTTGGAAGCGGACAAACGCTTTAAAAACAAAAAACTGGAATCACCTTTAGCTGCTGTGCAAATGGGTTTGATTTATGTTAATCCAGAAGGCCCGGGTGGAAATAATGACCCTCTCGCAGCTGCTGAACATATGCGCTTATCATTTGGCCGTATGGCAATGAATGATGAAGAAATAGTCGCATTAGTTGCTGGTGGACATACATTAGGTAAAGCACATGGTGCTAAGAAAGGTGACTGTGTCGGCGCGGAACCGGCAGCCGCCGCTATTGAAGAACAAGGTTTCGGTTGGAAAAACAAGTGTGGCAAAGGCCACTCTGAAGATACCATTACCAGTGGTCTTGAAGGTGCCTGGACTCAAACACCAACGGCTTGGTCTGTTCTGTACCTTGCTAACTTAATGGGATTTGAATGGAAACAAACAAAAAGTCCAGCTGGTGCAACTCAATGGATTCCAACAGACGAAAGCGCAGCCAATGCTGTACCTGATGCACATATAAAAGGCAAAAGACACGCGCCTATTATGTTTACAACGGATATGGCATTAAAGAAAGATCCTGCATTTCGTAAAATCACGGAACGTTTTCTGAAAAACCCAAAAGAGTTTGATCAAGCTTTTGCAAAAGCATGGTTCAAATTGACGCATCGTGATCTGGGTCCGCGCACACGTTATGTCGGTACAGAAGTGCCTGAAGAAACATTTATCTGGCAAGACCCGGTTCCTGCTGTTGATCATAAGTTAATAAGTAATGATGATGCAGAAAAACTGGAGAAGATAATTCTTAAGTCTGGATTAACTATTCCTGAATTAGTTAGAACAGCTTGGGCATCAGCTTCAAGTTTCCGTGGCTCTGATATGCGCGGTGGTGCTAACGGTGCACGTATCGCACTTGCTCCTCAAAAAGACTGGGAAGCAAATAATCCAAAAGAACTGGCTAAAGTACTGAAAAAACTTGAAAGTGTTCGTGCGGATTTCAATAAGTCGCATAAAGATGGCAAAAAAGTATCGCTGGCTGATACGATTGTCATAGCCGGTAATGCTGCAGTTGAAGAAGCAGCTAAGAAAGCAGGGCAGAGTGTTGAAATCGCATTTACACCAGGTCGTACTGACGCATCACAAAAACAAACCGACGTGAAATCTTTTGCGTGGTTAGAACCAACAGCAGATGCTTTCCGTAACTACTACACTGAAAAAAGTTTTGCTAATCCAGCAGAAATGTTAGTCGAAAAAGCAGATTTATTGACTTTGACAGTACCGGAAATGACCGTGCTTATTGGTGGTATGCGTAGTTTGAATGCTAATCACGATCAAAGTAAACATGGTATTCTGACTGATAACCCAGGCACATTAAGTAATGACTTTTTTGTTAACTTGCTTGATATGTCTACGGTATGGAAGAAGTCTGGTAATGTTTATCAAGGCGTTGACCGTGCATCAGGTAAGGCAAAATGGACAGCAACAACAGTCGATCTTGTTTTTGGCTCAAACTCAGAGCTAAGAGCATTAGCAGAAGTGTATGCTTCTAACGATGCGGACAAGAAATTTGTTAACGACTTTGTAAATGCCTGGACTAAAGTTATGGAGCTTGATCGCTTTGATATTTAATATTACTAATATCATGTAAAAGCTTATGAACTGAATGTTCAATAAGAAAAAAGGAGGGCTGATTATTAATCAGCCCTTTTTTTATGGGAAAAAAATGACACCAGGTAAAGTGAAGCCTTAAATCAAGGGGGAGGGAGGAAGGCTGCCTGCACACTTTTGGTGTCGTGTTGAGAATAGATATATTCTTTTAACAACAGTGGGACTCAGTATAAAAATTAATTTCATCGAGTATTTGATCTAGATCAAATCTTTGAGAACTATATTTTTCATTTTGAAAAAAAATTGAAGTAGCGCAGTTTATTTTTCTATAAGACCAAAAAATAAAGTTTCAATGTATTCAATATCGAATTTTGTAACATAAACAAAACGAAAACCGGAATTAAAAAAAGGAGTGTTCAAGTGTTGCTCAGACCACCTGCACTGAGCAGTGAGAGAGGTTCTTGTTTTGTCATTCTTGCCATTAGGTATATCTATGCTAACGCGTGTTTCTTTACCAATATCAAACTTCTTACAGCCAACTAACATCATGCCGTACGCATTTAAATCAGCCGTATGCCCCAAACTTTTCCCTGTTTTTTGGTCAAAGACTTCTTCATGAATGGACAGCCTTTTGTCATTACGACGTTCGGCTTGTTTTTGCGGATGTGCCATTTAACTGTCCCATTTAATTATCTCAAATTTAGAAGTAACAGCTTTTATATCGGCAAATAAGAAAAATTATTGAGCCTATTTAATTAAATGCTTGAATTTACGTTAATTATTTCCTGCTCGTTCTATTTCTTCGTATTGTTCATTAACTTGATTTTGAATATTTTTTGCCTGATCAAACAATTGTTTTATTCCATCAGCCGAGTAAACATTAGTCGGGATTTCAGAGGAAACCTGAGTGTTTTGTTGTTGTGGGGATTTTATACTTGGTGACTCGTCTGATACGGCAGGCACAACATTAGTTTGATTATCGATTTTTATTGTTTCGAGCTTATTTATTTGTGCTTTTGGTTTTTCACTTGTGTAATGAATAATGCCTTTTTCATCGCGCCATTTATACAAATACGTTTCTTTCTTTTCAGTTTCTGGAGTGATTTTGCCTTTAACAGAATTAACTTTGTCAGAAAGTGAATCCGTTAATTTAGAAATATCTATATTTTTTAATTCAGGCGGATTAATGTTTAGTTCGGGAGTTTGTCCAGTCATCATGTAGTTTGCATACATTCGGATGCCAAAAAACAGAACTAAGACAAAGATGATTTTATAAAGAAATTTCAACATGAGATTATTTTATTAATTCTGGGTAAATTTACATGCGCAATGTTTTTTCAATTTCGATACCTTGCTCAAGGTAACTCAAAGCAACCATTTCAATCGTTTCGCTTTCATCGGTTTTTGTCCTTAAAAATTCATAAACTTCATCGCTGACATTTAGCGTGATTTGATTGCTCATTTTAAAACCTCATGTTTTGTGTATGAATAAACCTTGTTATGCTTAATTTTATAGTAAATAGCCTTATAATAAAGCATGGCTTATATGAAACATTTAATATTGTTGCCTTGTTGCCTCATGTTAGCTGCTTGCGGCCCCTTAGCTGCTGTTAGCGCAATAGGTACAACAATTAATAATGCTGCATATAATCAAGCAGAAAGAGACTTAAACAGCCCCAAACCCAATCGTGAAAAACAAGCTTTGGAAGTTGCTATAGCAAATATGAATCTCGGCATAGAATATATGCGACAAGGGGCTTATGAAGGTGCACTGGAAAAGCTGAATCGTTCGCTGTTGGCAAAACCTGACTTTGCACCTTCCTATAATATTTTGGGTTTGCTATACCAGCAATTAGGAGAACCTGAGCAAGCTGAAGAAAATTTTAAAAAGTCTTTAAAGTTTGACCCGACAGATTCAAGCACCTATAACAATTACGGTTTATTTCTTTGTAATCAGAAACGAACGAAGAAGCTGAAACTTTATTTTTAAATGCAGCCAACAATCCTTTTTATGACGCTCCAGAAATTGCATTAACAAATGCAGGTATTTGTATTTATCAAGACAAACCTGAAATAAGCGAAAACTACTTTAAAGAAGCATTATCAAAAAATGCTCAATTTAGCCATGCATTATTACAAATGGCAGACATTACATATAATAGAAATGAATATTTACTTTCTAGCCAATATTTCGAACGATATAAAAAAAATGCACGACATACACCGAAAAGCCTCTGGTTAGGCGTGCGGATTTATCATGAACTAGAACGAAAAGATGAAGTTTCTAGTTACGTTCTACTGTTAAAAAATAAATTTCCTGAGTCGGATGAAACAAAAGAAATGCTGCAATGGGATTTCTAATACTATATGCATTATTTAATTTCATTTGTTTTACTTTTTTTCCTAACAGCATGCGGCAAGTCAGAGTATGAATTAGCCTATGATGTTTATAAGAAACAGGATTACGAAACTGCGTATAAACAAATGGCTCCGCTTGCTGAAGCAGGGGATATCCGCGCACAAAATATTCTTGGTTTAATGCATGAGCGTGCGCAAGGTGTTGAACAAAACTATGAAGAGGCGATGAAGTGGTATCAAAAAGCAGCGAACAAAGGATGGCCAGAATCGCAAATAAGACTGGCACAACTTTATATACAAGGTTCTGGTGTTAAGCGTGATTATTGGGAAGGAATGAAGTGGGCTCGTAAAGCCGCAGTACAAGGAAACTCTGAAGCAGAAGCGAATATTGGCTATATGTATTTTGATGGAATAGGCGTTAAACAAGACTACAAAGAAGCATTAAAATGGTATCAAAAGGCCGCTGATAAAGAATGGACAAGTGCTCAACACGATTTAGGTGTGATGTATGAAAATGGACTCGGTGTCGAACAGAATTATGTTGAAGCAATTAAATGGTATCGAAAAGCATCAGACAAGGGTTATATTGCTTCACAGAAAAACCTGATTAATTTATATAAAAATAATCTCGGCACACCTGAAAATAATAACGAGGCTTATGAATGGTTTCTTGAGTCAGCCATGAACAAAGATATTATGGCTCAATATAATCTTGGCTTGATGTATTTTTCAGGCGTGAAAATTGAGCAAGATTATATCCAGGCTTATGCGTGGGTTGGCATTGTTGCAGCATCGGGTTATAAGCCTGCAGAAAAACTTCGGGATGAAATAGCTAGCTATTTGAAGCCAGAAGAATTAGAGCAGGCCAAAACCTCAGCAAAAAAACTATGGAAGAAACTTGGAAGAAAAATAAATATCAGAACAGTCGTCTCCCGATAATCCTTTATCTTAAAATAAATCTTCTATCGATAGATAACGTTCACCAGAATCATAACTGAAAATTAATACTTTGCTTCCGGCAGGGATCTCACTTTCTTTATGATTTAGCGCAGCTAATGTTGCACCCGAAGAAATGCCAACTAAGATGCCTTCTTCTTTTGCGCATTGTCTTGCCATATTAAAAGCCGCTTCTTCAGATACCAGAATAGTGCCATCTAATATCTCAGTATTAAGCACATCAGGAATAAAACCTGCGCCGATACCTTGTAGTCGATGCAAACCTTTTTCGCCGCCACTGATAACAGGCGATTTTTCCGGTTCTACAGCAAAAACTTGTAGTTGTGAAAATTTTTCTTTTAATACCTCGGCACAACCAGTGATATGACCGCCAGTACCAACGCCAGTAATCATATAATCAATCCCGTCAGGGAAGTCAGCAATGATTTCCTGTGAGGTGGTGTCTCTGTGTACTTGTACATTAGCGGGGTTTTGAAACTGCTGTGGCATCCAGGCGTTTTCTGTTTCTTCCAATAATTCCTTAGCCTTTACTATTGTGCCGCCCATGCCGAGTTCTTTCGGAGTCAGAACCAATTCAGCACCTAAAGCTTTCATTAATTTACGGCGTTCGATCGACATTGATTCTGGCATTGTTAAGATTAATTTATAGCCTTTTACAGCTGCGACCAATGCCAGACCAACGCCAGTGTTACCTGAGGTCGGTTCAATAATAGTTGTCCCTTTTTTAAGAAGTCCTTTTTCTTCAGCATCCTCTATCATCGCTTTGGCAATTCGATCCTTAATACTGCTGCAAGGGTTAAAACTTTCGATTTTCATCCAGACTTCGATGTCATCGCGAAATAGATTGTTAATTCGAATATGCGGTGTATTACCTATTGCTTGAAGTATATTGTCGTATTTCATAAAGATACCCTCAGGAAAGCTTGAAATATTTTTGTTAAATTTAATTTAGTATTT
>JBMZNW010000119.1:0-6396 GCA_049619915.1 Gammaproteobacteria bacterium | reverse complement strand
GCTGGTCTGGAAATGATGGATAACAAAACTATCTGTGCTGCGGAAGACTTTCTTCACGCCGGTTATCCAACTGATGCAGCAGCCATTTTGTTATGCGAACTAGACGGTACGTTGCCAGAAGTCGAACAAACCATTAATGATGTAAAAAAATTATGTCAGCAAGCGAATGCAACGAACATAGAAGTGGCAAAAGATGAAGAAGAACGAGCAAAGTTTTGGGCCGGACGTAAAGCTGCTTTCCCTGCCGTAGGACGTATCAGTCCAGACTATTATTGTATAGATGGCACGATTAAACGCCGTGATTTAGCCAAAGTGCTGGATAAAATTGAACAACTTTCTGAAGAATATAATTTAAAAGTCGCAAATGTCTTTCATGCCGGTGATGGCAATCTGCATCCTTTGGTTTTATACGATATTAATAAACCGGGTGATCTTGAAACAGCAGAACAACTCGGTGGCAAGATATTAGAGTTATGTGTTGAGTTAGGAGGCACGATAACCGGTGAGCATGGTGTCGGCATAGAAAAGATTAATCAGATGTGTGTTCAGTTCAATGACAAAGAACTGTTGCAATTTCATGCTGTAAAAAATGCGTTTGATCCAGAGGGCATATTAAATCCCGGTAAAGCTGTTCCAACATTACATCGTTGTGCTGAATTTGGTGCGATGCATGTGCATGACAATAAACTTCCGCATCCTGATATTCCAAGATTTTGAATAATGTCTGAACAAGATAAAAGTAATGAACTTGCCGCACTTGTCGTTGATGCAATTAGCAATAAACGAGTATTGAATATTACCGGTGGTAATTCGAAAGCATTTTACGGACGTAAAGCAGAAGGAGAGGTCATTACTACTAGTGAACATTCTGGTGTAACTAACTATGAGCCGGGAGAACTAGTAATAACAGCGCGCGCAGGTACACGACTAAATGAAATTGAATCACTATTAAAAAGCAAAAATCAAAGATTAGTATTTGAACCACCACATTTCTCTGATACAGCAACATTAGGTGGCGCTATTGCCACAGGTATCAATGGACTTTGCCGACCATGGTCTGGTAGTGCACGAGACTCCGTATTAGGAGTGAAAATGATTAATGGTCAAGCTGAGATACTGAGCTTTGGTGGTGAAGTCATGAAAAACGTAGCGGGCTATGATATTTCCCGCTTAATGACCGGTAGCCTTGGAACGCTGGGAATTCTACTAGAAGTTTCTCTTAAGGTATTACCCCTCTCTGAAAAAACAGAAACTATTATTATTGATTGTAATGATGCTAACGTTATTCAACGTTGTGTCGAAATTAATAAGCAATTCCTGCCTGTTACAGCAATGACATATTATAACAAGCAGCTTTATATACGTTTATCTGGTAATGCAGCCAGTGTCGATGCGGCGGTTAAACAATTAGAAGGCGATGTGAACGAGGCTAAGGATTTTTGGAATTCAATTAAAGAGCAAACGCATTCATTCTTTAATCAAGCAGGAACATTGTGGCGAATTTCTGTTCCACCAGCGGCATCATGGATGAAAGAATTATCAGGTGAATGGTTAATTGACTGGGCTGGTGCACAACGTTGGTTTATCAGTGATATGGAAGTGGAAGATATTAGAAAAAAAGTTAAAGCAGCAAATGGTCATGCAACAATATTTAGAAACGATAATAATGCTGATGATGTATTTCAGCCATTAACAAGCGCACAATTACATATTCATCGCATGATTAGAAAAGCATTCGATCCAAATAATGTTTTTAATTCAGGGCGTCTTTATAAGAATATTTAAATATCGAAATGCAATATTCACTTTCAGAAAAATTTAAAAACACAACACAAGGACAGCGTGCTGATGAAATTCTGGGTAAATGTGTTCACTGCGGTATGTGTACGGCAACCTGCCCAACATACCAATTATTAGGTGATGAGCTTGATGGGCCTCGTGGACGTATTTATCAAATAAAACAGGTTTTAGAAGGTGAGCAGGCAACGGCAACGATGCAACTGCATCTTGACCGGTGTTTAACTTGCTTAAGTTGTGAAACAACTTGTCCTTCCGGCGTGGAATATGGAAAGTTAGCTGAGATAGGCAAGGAAATTATTGAAGAACAGGTGACAAGACCTTTGCTAGATAGAATAAAGCGCAAACTATTACGACTTGTTATTCCTTATCCTGCTCGTTTTGCATTCTTTTTTAAAATAGGTTTGTTCTTTAAAGTATTTCTACCTGCTTCTCTAAAACAACAAATGAATTCACCAAAACAAGAAGGTGCTTGGCCTAAGACTAAACATAGCCGCAAGATGTTAGTGCTTAATGGCTGTGTTCAGTCTGTAATGAGTTCTAATATTAATGCAGCAGCAGCCAGAGTATTGGATAAATTGGAAATTAGTTTGTTGCCTGTTTCTGAGAGTGGTTGTTGTGGCGCAGTAAGTTTACATTTACAGGCTAGTGAAGAAGCGAAAACTTTTATGCGTAACAATATAGATGCATGGTGGCCTTATATTGAAGACGGAATAGAAGCGATAGTAATGACAGCCAGTGGCTGTGGAACAGTTGTTAAAGATTACGCCGATCATTTATCAGACGATGCGCTTTATGCTGAAAAAGCGAAGAGAGTTTCTGAATTGGTTAAAGATATTTCAGAAATTATCGCTAATGAAGATTTATCTAAATTCATAACTGAAAGCAACAAAAAGATTGCAGCACATATTCCGTGTAGCCTGCAACATGGACAGCAGTTAAATGGTGTAGTTGAAACTATTTTAACAAAGACAGGTTATACATTAACGCTAGTAAAAGATGCGCATCTTTGTTGTGGTTCGGCAGGGACGTATTCTTTATTACAAACAGAAATTTCAAATACGCTTAGAGATAATAAACTCGATGCGCTGCAAAAAGGTAAGCCGGATTTAATTACAACAGCAAATATTGGTTGTCTTCACCATTTACAATCAGGTACGGAGAAACCTGTTCTTCATTGGATAGAGTTGTTAGACAAAGCTTGAAAGTTGATAAATATCGATTCAATTAGTGGCTTTGTTAAACGCTGAATAAAATCGTCTAGATCTATTTTTAAGTTACTCCTAAATTATAGTATTTACGCTCAATATCTTTTTCTGATTTTGAGATAAATCAGGTATCCTTATATTATTTTTTTATAGTAATAAAAGTTTAGGTGTCTTGGGTGCCAAACGTAAAAAATGCAGTCATAACAGGATAAAAATACAATATGAATATCACGCTACAACAAAAAACCACGCTGCCAACGAGGCAGAATTTAAATACGATTACAAATTGGTTAATGGTTTTTGCATTACCTTTGGAAAAGACAATTGATAAAGCAAGTCGATTTCCGTATCAAACACAAATACTCAATCGTCGTAAACAGCTTGATTTAAAAGAAGCGGATACGGCGCCTGTTACCCTAGATTTACCCAATGATAATTCCAGCCATGTTGCATTTGCCGCGATTGAATCGACTATTAGTAGTTTTGATTTATTAACATTGGCAAGAAAAATGGTCGCAGCGCATTCTGCCAGTAATCCATCTCAACTAGGACTGGTTGTGAGTGGCTTTGATGATGAACATTCAGAACGCATTGCTGAAGCATTAATTTCTGCTGTATTGGCAGCAGCAGCAGAAATGCCAAACTTTAAAAGTAAAAAGAAAACATCATCAAAACTCAAAAAAATATCGTTGTTTGGTTTATCAGTAAGGCATGGGTTTATACAAAGCTTTGCTATGGCAGAAGGTAATGCATTAACGCGAAGCTTGAGTATATTGCCGCCAAATAAATTAACGCCGACTGAATACTTAAGAGAAGTTAAAAAGATTGCTCGCGAGAATAAGTGGAAACTTGAGTTTTATGATGAAGCAACTTTAAAAAAGAAAAAAGCCGGTGCTTTTCTTGCTGTATCACAAGCTAGTCCTAAAGCAGATTCAGGCATTATTCGCTTACGTTATACGCCTAAAACAGCAAGAGGAAAAAAAGTCTTTCTTGTCGGTAAAGGTATTTGTTACGACACAGGTGGTGCGAATCTTAAGCCGGCGAATTATATGTTTGGTATGCATGAAGATATGCAAGGTAGTGCCGTCGCTTTAGGCACCTTATTAGCTTTAAGTAAATTGAATTTTAACCGACCAGTTGAATGCTGGTTGGCATTAGCGATGAATCATATTGGGCCTAAAGCATACGTACCGAATGATATTATGACGGCATCGGATGGTACAACCATAGAGATTGTTCATACTGATGCCGAAGGCCGAATGATTTTATCTGATACGTTAGCATTAGCGTCAAAAGAAAAACCGTCATTAATACTGGACTATGCAACGTTGACTGGCACTTGTATGTATTCAATTGGTACTTCTTATAGCGGTGTGTTTACCAATAAAAAAGAATGGCATGCTGATTTAATAAAAGCAGGTGAGGATTCGGGTGAACGTGTTTGGCCTTTCCCCATTGATGAAGACTTTGATGAGATGATTAAAAGTGATGTTGCCGATGTAAAACAATGTTCGCAGGAAAGCGGCGTTGATCATATTCTTGCAGCTCGCTTCTTACAGCGCTTTGTGAAAAATAATACGCCCTGGGTACATATGGACTTATCTGCAAGTAATAAGAAAGGCGGTTTGGCTCACATACCGACTGACACCATTGGCTTCGGTGTGCGTTATAGTGTTAATTTGCTGTTAAATAATTATCTGAAATAACTTTTTAGTTTATACATGACTGAACTTTACTAAAGCTTTGGACTGACCAATAGTCAGCCCAGCCTTTAGTATGTTCAGGTTTAGAAAGTTTAATAACTTCTACGCATTTTAAATTAGTATCAAACTTCTCAAGATATTTTAAATAGCTATCGGTTATATCAGCGGTAATAATTGAATCATTCATTGAGATGACATGCGTTTGAGGAATCTTGACTAATTTGTCGGCATAATCTGTTGGGTTAATCGAACTCGTTAAAGGTGAGACATTATGTACTTCAACAAATTTATCAATATCAAGATTGCCAGCAATCGTTCTTAGGTCAATCACGTCATTACGATTAGCGGCTAGAATAGTCGCAATGGTCGCTCCACCAGAAAAACCAACGAGTCTAAGCTGATTAATATTTAATTCTTTTTTTATAGAGTCAATCGCTGCACTAAATGATTCAATAACTTCTTTAGAAGCGCGTTTACTTGTCCAATACTCAGGTTTGCAGTTGGTTTCATTTTTAATATTAATAAACTGACAAGGACGAGCGATATAAATCACAATAGGTGATGTATCAATGGCAGCTAGCTTTAACGCGACAGGATTCTTCGGCGTGGGATTGTTTGAAACCGTGTACTTATTTTTCCAGGAAAAACCGTCGCCTTCAATATATATAACCGCTGATTTTGAAGTACTGTTTATTCTCTGATAAGTGGCAAGATTGAAATGTGTAGTTTCAATGGTTTTTTTTTCAAAATTATTGTTTGTTGAAATGATCTCTGCCTGTTCTAATCGGCTTTGTAAGCCATTACAAGCAGTAAGTAGTAGGATAGACAAACAACCTAAAATAAACCTGCCTTTAACCATCAAGATAAATAGAGGAATTAATTTGTTATCCTGGTCTGGTTAGCCAGGATTATCGCATTGGTCGTGGTGTGTTTATGCGCTGGATAGACTGTAAGGAACGCGTTAAGTTATTGATAGTTTGCAGGCTCATACGTCGAGGTGGTGAAGGTGGACTATATTGATCCGGTATTTCGGTACCGAAACCGGGTTCATCAATTGTCACGCTGCCGAATGAGTTAGAAACTTCTATCGCTGTTTTTGTTTCTGAATCTTCAGGCTGGTCAAGTATGATAATTGCTGAAGTTTCATTAACCTCGCCGACAACAGTAGTACCACGGATACCAATAGTCGCGACAGAGGTATTAACTTCCATTGCTTCCGGTTTTTCTTTTGCAATTAAGCCGCTGACAAAGCGGAATGTCCCCTTTAAGACTTCAACCGACGAACCATCTTGTTCAGGATTATTTTGATAAAGATATTGTTTTACAACTAGCGTCGCTTCAGAACCCAATTCAAAGCGTGTTTTATCGGTAAATAAGAGTATTGCATTACTATTTTTTTCAGTTGAGACACTGTCTTTTTCGTAAATAGATTTTCCTATTTTTAATGAACGCTTTTCCTGTCCTTCGATTTGCGCAAAGACGTTTCCTTTTGACTTAAGTACCTTACCGGCTACCCCTTTAGCATAAACGGGTGAATTAAATAAAAATAATAAAGTAAAGATGATATTAATGGATAACGTTTTTATCATTATTGTTTTTTTCATAATAAAATCTTCCAACATTTTTAATAATCTATCCGTAGAGTGAGACTGACTCTATCTTCATCAAAATTATCACGCCCCAGTCGT
>JBMZNW010000118.1:3817-6396 GCA_049619915.1 Gammaproteobacteria bacterium | reverse complement strand
AATCAAGCATGTTCGTGTTTATGATTTTGTATTATAAAAGACATTTTATCTTTTAAATTCAGTTTTGTTTTTTTCAACTCTTCAAGCGAAAACTGATCCATACTGACGTTACCTTCATTCGCTTCTTTTACCGTATTTTTTAAAACACTGTGTTTATCATACAGCCTTTTAAAGTCTTTATTATTATTGAGTAATGCATTGACTATTTCCTGATCGTTTTCAAACATACTGCCCCCCTTTAAAATAAAGTCCTTAATTACAATACTTTAATACAAAAATTTCTGTCCGAATTTGGTCAAACTCTGCCCGAGAAATAGGCATAAATGGAATGGGATAAATTTAGAAAGAATATTCATGTGTCATAGTAAACCATAGTGCATGCTACCGACTTCAACAAGAAGAAAATATTTTAAACATAGTAAACAATAACTTAGAGCTTACTACCTATTATGAAATTTACAGCCGTTTATCAATTCATTAACTTCTGATTAAATTAGTCTACTATTAAAGTTATGAAGAACTATTATCACGTTACTGCACTAACTTTCTATTTTGCTTTAACTCTTTCTAGCTCGACTGTTTTTAGTTCAGAAATTAATACAGAATTTAACTTAACTGAAATTGCGCAAGGTGATTTTGTGCACACGGGTGTTCATGTCACTCTTGAAGATAAGCAAAATGATGATATTGCCAATATCGGTTTTATTGTTGGCGAATCTTGTGTCGCTGTTATTGATACAGGCGGTTCGATTACTATCGGTAATCAATTATTACAAAGTATACAAACAATAACAGACAAACCTGTTTGTTATGTCATTAACACACACGTTCATTTTGATCATATTTTAGGAAACAAAGTCTTCGTTTCTGATAAAACTAAGTTTGTTGGACACCATCAACTTGCAGAAGCGATAGAACAAAATAGAAGTTTCTTTCTGGAAAATTTTAAAAATAATTTAAGCGTAACACCAAGCGAAGCATCAATCATTGCACCAGATATGTTAATAGAAAAAAAGACGACGCTCGATTTAGGCAATCGCGAGTTAAGCTTAATTCCCTACATCGTTTCACATAGTCATACAGATTTAATTGTAATTGATAATAAAACAGGAACATTATGGGCAGGCGATTTAATTTTTCGCCAACGTATTCCTTCTTTAACCGGTAGCCTGAAAGGCTGGATAAAAGTAATGGATGAATTAATGAAACTTGATGTTCAGAAAGTAGTACCCGGTCATGGAGCTATTGCGGACTCAGTAGAACAAGCCTTGCAGCAACAGCATGGATACTTACACCGCTTGCTAAAAGACACTCGTAAGGCGGTAGCAGAAGGTCAGTTTATGAATGATGCGATGCAAAGCATCGATAAAGAAAACGAATCAAATTGGTTATTACATGACTATAGAAATAGCGGCAATGTTTCAAAAGCTTTCACAGAGCTGGAATGGGAATAGTTTTGCTTTATAATTTATCCATTATTAAAAGGTCTTTTTAGAAACACATGCCAAAGTACGACTACTATTGCGAAGATAATGATATGACTATTGAAGTCAGTCATGACATTAATACCAAACTTAAAACATGGGGCGAAGTTTGTTTTGCATCACAAACACCCCTTGGTGACACCGATCCACTCGCAGAGGTCAGGCTTAAATTAACGCCTGTCTCTATTGGCTTTCCTACTGGCAACTCGAAACTGAAAGAACACGGCTTTACTAAATTGGTAAAGCGAGATGATGGTGTCTATGAAAATGTCACGGCGACAGGTAGTGAAAAACGCTACATGAAAGCCGGTGATGATTCATCTATGCCGCATCTGCATAAGAAAATTTCCAGCTAATACTTCTATAGAACCAATACTTCCGACCATACAAAGATAAGATTATTACTTTATTTTAATAATGAGAATGGTTATCATTATCAAAATGTAACCTTGGAATACTAAATTAATGAGCACAATTACAATTAAACGAAAATCCCTAATAATATTCTCAGCACTGTTATCTTTATTTTGTCTTCAGCAGCCTGCTGTTTTTGCTAGTGGAACGATGTCAAAAGACGAAATAAACAATGTTGAGCGAGTTGATGCAAAGAGCGAAGACGACAAAAAGCGCTTATCGGAAGCGGCAGGTTTATTAGCGCAATACGAAATAGCGTCTAAAAAATTAATCTCCGACCTCGATAGTAAAAATGCGTCATCAGAAAATATTCAATCACAGGCGACAAAACTATTAAACTTATCGGAAGATGTCATTAGCAGCGCGCAATTTCGTCTACCGCAATGTAAAGAATACCTGGAAAAGACACTCGTATTGAAAGATCAATTACAAACCATCTCTCATGACAGCATTGAGAAGGATTTCCACCATGATGGCGCCTTACCGAAAGCACCGGCGGAGTGCTATCACACAAAAGATCTGTTTGTTCATCCAGCGACGGTCATTGTTTTAACAAGAGATGACCCGTCATTAAACGATGCGACAAAGGAATCTATTAACGATGAAATAACAGAAGTTCTGGCTCATACTGAGTTAGTCAGACAACTGGTTATTTACTAAACACTTTCAAAGCATACCGTT
>JBMZNW010000118.1:0-3807 GCA_049619915.1 Gammaproteobacteria bacterium | reverse complement strand
GCTATTTTTTAGTTCGTGATTCGTCAATACAGACTGGATTCTTAAAACATTAATGTAATTAACATATTACAAATAATTATTTTGAATCCACTTAATATCTGATATATGATGCGTCGCACCAATTTAGTGTTGTTTTAGAGCTGTAATTCTCAATTATTTTCTGGCTAACCGGCTCAATTAAATACCTGATCTTAAATCATTTTTTTGGGTTGTATAACACAGGAAGATATCGATGGATACTTTAAAAAATAATAGCGTAGACGCTGAGTCTATTAGCTATCAACAATGTGTCGTTAATTTAAATAACGCAGACATTCAGATCAAAACTATTAACTGCAAAAACATGGAAGATGTTTTGGGTGGTTTTGGTCGATCTTATCAAATCCTTGCCAAACGACACGTTGAAGAAGCCTATAGTGAAGAGAACCCTCTAATTGTTTCAACCGGTTTATTAACCGGCACAGCCATCATGACAGGCTTAAGAACTTACTTCTCAAGCTATAGCCCACTAAAAGTTTCTAATAAAGGCTTACCTGGCGCTATGTGGTCTGCTGCCAGCGGCAAGTTCGGTACAAAACTTCGCTGGACAGGTATAGACGAAATAATATTCGAAGGTCGTTCTCCTGAACCTGTTTTATTACATGTTAAACAAACAGATAACGGCCCACAGATTTCATTAATTCCAGCAAAACAATATCTGGGCATGGGTAGTCATGCAAAGATAATGGCATTGCGTGAGAAGTTTGATGATTGCCATTTTGCTGTTATTGGCGAAGCCGGTGAAAACTACGAAAACTGCTATTACGCTGCTGTAGGTTGTAGCACAGAAAACCTGATGAAGTCGGGCGATGACAAATGCCGTTGGGCAGGTCGCGGTGGCATGGGCTCAATCATGGGTTATAAAAATATCTTGGGCATTATTGCTGATTCACGCGATGATAAGTTCAAACTAACTAATGAAATAAAAGAGCTAAATAAATTTATCCCAACCGGCCCTGGTTCGCGTAAATACCGCGAAGTAAAAAAAGGCGGTTTGGGTGGCACATGGTCAAACTATGAACCTTTAGGCAAGCTCAACATCGTACCGGAAAATAATTTTCGCCCGCCCGAAAACGGTAATGCTGATAAATTATTTCGTAACCGCGTCGAAGAAGACTTTGCTGTCAAAGCTGAGAACTGTTTTCGTTGTGCAATCGCTTGTCATAAAAATATTCATGAAAAACAAGCTGATGGATCACGCGGCAAATTTCTAGCGAAATTTGATTATGAACCGCTGAATTTATTATCAACAAACATTGGCATTCACGATGCCGGTCAAGCAGCTGAATTTGTCAGTTTGGCCGATAAGCTAGGCATGGACTCAATTTCTTTAGGCGTCAGCATCTCTTATGTGCTCGATTACAATCAACGTAATCCTGACTCAACGATTCTTAATGGTGCTGTTTTTGGCGACTATGAAAAGATTCGTGAACTCATTATCGATACAGGTAAAGGAAACTGCAAACTAATCGGCCAAGGTAGCAAACGCTTATCAGAAGCATTACAACAAACCGATTATGCAATGCACGTAAAAGGCCTGGAATTGCCTTCATACCTGCCAGAAACAAACCCCGGTTATATTTGGGCCATTACAGGTGGGCATATGAGCATGCAAACCTATGG
This sequence comes from Gammaproteobacteria bacterium, assembly GCA_049619915.1. Classification (GTDB taxonomy): domain Bacteria; phylum Pseudomonadota; class Gammaproteobacteria; order Eutrophobiales; family Eutrophobiaceae; genus UBA7359. The sequence goes on along the minus strand of JBMZNW010000118.1, from coordinate 2,145 downwards.
GTTACTTGCTGCTGATGGTGATACTTCGATGGATTATTGGGTCAATGCCATCGTTAATAAAGGTCTGTATATGGTGCGAGATGATCTAACCGGCATATGCAAATTTGCTAACCTAGATAACGAAAGACTGATATCTGCAATTGAATTATTAACCGGTATAAAAACAACAGAAACTGAAATAAGAGAAGCGGTACGCAATGCCTTTATTCGCGGTCTATGGCTGGAACGTAAGCAAGGCTTCACTGACAGCGACTATGTTTTACCGGAACAAGTCTTGAAAAACCCGAACAAACATATCGGAACCGAAAATTTTGTTACCGTTGAATATTTAACAGAGCTTAAGCAACGCGTATTCGAACACTTTGATAAAGAGGTAGACGAATTATGCGACTAATATTACGTCTTTCACCTTCATTGATTCAAGATGATACTGATCATCGACTCGAGTATGAACTAAAAGGACATACAATCGGTGAGTGCCTGCAAAAAATTAAAGATTCTATTCCTGAATTAAAATCAAAACTTTGGCTTGGCGATAATTTAAATCCACAGGTCTTGCTATTTCATAACAACACGCTAATCAAAGAAAGTCATTTTTCTAATAAGGTAAATGATACAGATGTACTCGACGTCATACCGGCTATAGAAGGCGGCTAACTTATTATTATTAATTAATTCACGCTGATTTTTAAAAATCAGCGCTTCATTCCATGAACATAGTTCATAAAACCCCGGCAATTAGCAATTAAATTTTGCCATGGCATTACGGATCATGTTTAAATCTCACCCTTGTTATTCCTAGCCTAGGTTAAATTCCAAAAGGTCGGAAACCTTCACCGACTTGGCTTGGTAATGTAATGAAGGGTGCGAAAAGGTGCGTACTATGACATCAACAGGTTTCCCTAATTTGCCCAGCTGGTTTAATTTAAATGACTATAAGCCTGCATCAAATTTGGATGCTAAAGGCTGGTTAGATCAATTAACTTCAAGACATAGTGTACTGCAAAGTTACGATAGTCTTAGCCACATTGAATCAACGACAGATGATGAATTAGTACTCAAGACCATGTTGAGAATTCCTCATTCTCAAGCAGAGAGTCATTTAGATAATCTAAAATATAAAGGCATTTTTCCTGAGTTGGAAAAAAACGCACAGTCGGAAACAGACACAAACCTAATCAGCCCATTTACTTTTCGTGACAACGTCGAGTTACAAGAGGTAAATAAAGAAACTTATGATTCCATAGCTGCAAACTCACTGTTTGATGTAGCATTGCACGAACACTTTAATTTACCAGAATGTATTGTATCCGTTGATATATTTGCTAATAGAGAGAAAGTTTTAGAAGAATTTGCAAAATGGCTCGACTCTGAAAGAGAGAAAATTGGCATGGATGGAAAATATACCAATAGCGACTATAAATCCTGGATAAACCTCTGTGTTTTGCCTTACTTGGACTTAAAAATTTGGTGTAAATTGAACAATGTGACGATTCCCGATAACCAACTGGGAAAGATACTGTTTCCTGATGAGTCTGAGGTAGGTTTAGCCACGCGTGTTACAGAAACTAAAGAGATGGCGGATAAATTAATGACTTGGGACACAATGAACATACTTTCGAGCATGTGTGCTTAGTTTTTCGAATCGTTTCTTCTGTCCTGTATGACAATTGACGTTCACTTAAAATAAATCACTGCCAAACTTTTATTCCATTCAAATAAAACAACGGTTTGTACAAGCTGAAGTTTGACCAAGTCTTGATTCTGACGATTTGTGTTGGCTATGGCTAGCCTTATGTTGCGCAGGAAATTTGTGCAAGAGCAACCAAACTCCATATCCAAGTAACTCATATACAAAATTCTAAACAAAAAAAACCCCAACTCATCGAGCTGGGGATTTATTTAGTTTAAGAGCCTGGCAGTGACCTACTTTCACATGGGAACCCCCACACTATCATCGGCGCTAAGCGGTTTCACTTCCGAGTTCGAAATGGGATCGGGTGGTTCACGCTCGCTATTGCCGCCAGGCAAACTGGTGGAATTTGCTGTTACTTAACAACAAACTCACATTCGGAAAACTGATTACAGTATACACTTTTAAGTGCGTCACAAACTGCTTGAGCATTATATGGTCAAGCCTCACGG
>JBMZNW010000117.1:0-6491 GCA_049619915.1 Gammaproteobacteria bacterium | reverse complement strand
TCAACCAGTTAATCGACTCGCTAATCACGACAGGAGTTTTACCTTTATCAATAAACGGAAATAGCGTGTTTAAATCATTATTACTGACAATAACACAACCATTACTATCTTTCGGAGGACGACTAAAGGTACTACTTGGTGTGCCATGTAACCAAATGCCATAGCCGGTTCTGCCATGCCGCTGATCCCAAACATTGGGGTAATCCAGAGGAAAAGCGCCGTCGCCGTAAAGATCTGGTAATTCTTCCGACTCGATAAAACCGGTAACAAAATACACACCTATCGGCGTTTTTTGATCACCTTCTAAAACTTTACCGGTACCGTTTTTACCTATCGTGGTATAAAAATCTTTTATTAAAATTGGCACGCCATTCTGATTCTTGAACAGAAACAAACGGGAACGAGAAGAGTCAACAACGATGACATGTTTTTGTTTACTCGCTAATTGTATTAACGAAGCTGGTATTTTATCTCTATCTACCGGAGACTGACGATATTGCCACCTTGCCTGAGCCTCATCACGCAATGAAGAAATACGTTCGAATGACGCATTTGAAATATTGCCAAAGTCAGTAATCGCTTGTGAACGCGCCAATAACATATCTGCATAAATTAAACGCGCCAACCTAAAATCAGGATTAAGTTTGATTAACTGTTGTAAGTCTTTTATTGCCTGCTCTGTTTTGTCATTTTTAATGTCTTCCAACGCGCTGATCAAAAGGTTCTCAGAATGTCTTGATAGCGTCTGATCAGACGTAGCTTTAGAAAGTAGGTCTACAGCTAATAAGGGATAGCTAAAGCAAATGAAACAAATAAAAAGAAGAGGTTTAAAATTAAACTGCATTTTTAACGCCCTGCTTCATTTTATCGCGTTCTTTCCTGGGTAATTAACCAGTCATTATCAACCTTAGGCATCAAAACTTCTTTCTTTACTTTATCGCCATAAGTATTGGACTGGTAACTCTGGGTAAACCGTACTTCCGCATAATCTTTCCCATGCAGATTAATTTTTATATTAGTGAGAGTTACTTTAATAAACCGAGGTTTATTTAATCGAACATGTCTCTCTTTTTCCCATGCGGAACGACTTAAACCTTTTGGTGGCACAAATTGTCTACCATAACTTGCAAGATAAGCATCGACATCTTGAGCTGACCAGGCCTTGGCCCAGTTTTTAATGGCTCTTGTTTTGCTGGAATCGTAATAATTTCAGGTTCTTGTACTACAGGTTTTGTTTCAGCTTTAGCTTGTTGCTGCGCAGGCGGTTTTTTCTGCTCTTGTACGGCAGCGACAACTGTTTTCTCTTTTTTACTTTGCTGTAGTGATGGTGAAACTAATTCATTCACTAAAGACAACTTTTCTCTGGCAGCATTATTACTGGTATCCAGTTCAAGCGCTTGATTGTAGGCACGGCTGGCTAGTTTTGCATAAATATCCCCCAGATTTTCATGAGCTGTTGCATAACTAGGGTGAGTATTAATCGCGCTTTTTAGAGCTTCAGCAGCTTCAGAATATTTTCCCTGCGCAGCATAAACCACAGCTAGATTATTATAAGGCTCCGGTAATTCAGGATTATTTTTCGTCAGCGCTATAAACACTTTTTCAGCGTCATTGTATTTATCCATACGCGTTAATATTAAACCTCGCATAAATTGCAATTTAATATCAGACGAGTTTTGCGATAATAATTGTTCTGCTGCCTTTAACGCCTCTTTGTAATTCTTTTCATTAATTAATAGCTGAATATCGCCATAGGAAGTTTGAGCAAATGAGTTAGAAAAGCAGAGAAGAGAACAAAGAGATAATGCAATAATTATTTTATTAAAAACCATTAACTGTTCCGTTTAATATGAATCGAATCGCTTTGCTGCTGCAACCTTTGAAAATTGGAGCCCCGAGAGGGAATCGAACCCCCAATAGGTGATTACAAATCACCGGTTATACCATTTAACTATCGGGGCAATGGATTCCATTGCCTCAATGTATTCAATTCAATAATTTAGCTTTGTGAAATTTGCGCATATTCTAAGGATTTCCTTAGCGCATAGCAATCGTATTACACGCAACAGGCAAAGCTTTAAATCTGGCGGGGAATCCGCTGAATAATTCATTGACATAATCAGAGTTCTGTACGACTGCCACATCAAACCAATAAATCTTTTTACCATCAGAATACGGTACGACGACAGATTGATAACCTTTCGTCTTAATTTCATTTAATCGCCGGTTTACTGCCGCCTGACTGGAAAACAGACCCAATGATATCGCATTTAACAAATCCCCTTCCCTGATTAAACGGACATCTTTAACGCCCTTTTGCCTTAGATCATTAATAGCTGCAACGGCTTTTTCATGCGATTCACTTGGCGCCAGGTAGATCCAGAATAACTGTTTCCCCTGTTCGTCTGTCTGTCTTTCTTCATATTGAATGTTCCGATCATCTAGCCACTTTGAAAATAAGCTTGATTCTTCCTGATTGGGAATAGGACCGTAGGTATAACAAACTCTTTTTTCAGGTTCAGGATTAAACTGTAAGTCTGTCTCAACTTCTGCAAAACTATTGTCGGCTAGTAGCGCCTCATCATTTAACTCAGTAATCGTTGTTTCCGTTAATAAAGAACTCAATATCTGCTCTGTATTCGGATTTAATTCGATTGGCATCACCGGTTCAGAATCATAATTTTCCATAGATAATTCATTATCCAGCTTAATTTGATTTCTCTTTTCTGGTAATTCGTCGAGTTCGTTTAATAACACAAACTTTTGTGTACCTGCGGGGATCTTAAGCCCCGAAGAGACATTAGCATGTTGCAGTTGAGTATCTCTATCCATCTCCCAGCCGAGATAAATAACATTAGCTAACAACAATAGTATAAAGAGCCATTTCATTGCTGTGCCCTATAAAGAATTGATAACCCCATCAAAACAAGATTTGGTTCATAATAAAATGAGTGTTTTAGTAAGGGATTGATTAAATTTGCCATGCCGCCCGATATTATACATTTTACTTCATTATTTGATGTTGCATAAAATCGCTCTGTAACGCTATCGATCATAAAAACCGTTGCAGCAAAAGCACCGTTATTAATGGCTGTCTGTGTATCTTTCGCAGATTCAATTGACGGTTGTTTTTTTATATCAGTATTAATTTGCTCAGTATTGTTTATTAACGCTTGCTGCATTAATTCAATACCGGGAATGATATAGCCACCTTTATGATTGCCGTCATGATCAATTAAATCTACCGTCAATGCCGTGCCACAACTAACCAAACAAAGCGCCGACTGGTTTGCTTCCCAACTGGCTATCATAGCAAGCCAGCGATCAACACCCATCTGGCTCGTATCCTGATAACTGTTTTTTAAATCTTTATATTCTGCACTAACACTGGCTTGCCAGCATTCCTGTTGCCACTGCCTCTTTACCCAATCATTCAGCGAATTTAAAACCGGATTACCGGCAACATTAGCAACCATTACAGCCGCAGGTTTTTCTCTAATAGACAGATTTTGTTCCATGTCTTGTTGTATGGTTTTGCCTGAGTATGCAAATGCACCTGATGAAACAAACTTAGTCGACTCCTGAATCGCCCAGTTGACGGAGGAATTACCTATATCGAGTAATAATTCCATTATGATGACACTCTCAAACTGACTTCTCCGGCATTAAAACGTTTTATATTTCCTGCAACAGACATCAATAATAACCCTTGATCATCAACGCCTTTTAAAATGCCTTCAACCTCTTCATTAGGCAGAATTAACTTTGCTTGCTGCTCAATAAAGTAATCGAGCCTTCGCCACTCTTCAAGCAATTCAAGACAATCACTAACTTCAACTTTTTTTAAAATTTCAAATACATTCATCAACAATATCGCAGCAAATTCATTTCTCGATATTTTTTCATTAGTATGTGTGCATATATCCGTTATCGGTCGTTTTATTTGTGATTCAAGTCCTTCTGGTAATTCATAATTCATACCAATACCGATGACAACATCAACAGGACCATTCGTCTCACCACGTAACTCAAGCAGAATGCCAGCAATCTTTTTGCCTTGCACAACAATATCATTCGGCCATTTCAAACCGACTTTTTTAATATCTTGCGATTGCAAACTACGAGCAACAGCGACTCCGATAAACAAGGACAATAAGCCTAGTGTTTGTGGTGCGATATTAAAGCGCCAGCCGATAGAGAGCATTAAACCACTGCCTAAAGGCGCAAGCCATTGGTTATCACGGCGGCCACGGCCTTGCGATTGATATTCAGCAAACACAGCATGACCGTGAATTTGTTGTTCACTAAGACGATTAAATAAGGCTGAATTTGTTGAATCAGTCTTGAATAACACATCAATTTCACGACAAGTCTTTGCTACTTCTAAAGGTAATGATTGTTGTATTTTTTCAGCCGATAATAATTCGACAGGTCGTTTAAGCTGATAACCCTTGCCGCGCTCAGCTTCTATTTCAAGACCAAATGACTCAAGTCGCTTAATTGATTTCCACACGGCGGCACGAGAAATGTTTAATTGATCGGCTAATATTTCACCGGAGTGACGTTCACCATCAGCAAGTATTGACAGCAAAGAGGCATGGCCTGTTTTCATAAGGTGCTAGAAGTTGATATTGATAATGTATCTAATGTTTGTAATCCGCTTAAATGAATGCAATAAAATTACACGTCATCTTTTCGTAAAGTCGGGTCTTCATCATCAGATAAATCATCATCCAGCATGATTGTTTCGTCAGAATTTTCTTCTAGCATGATGGTTTCATCAGCAAGACTTTCTTCTATATCATCGCCGTCCGGCGGCAAATCAGGATCAATACTGCTTTCGTCTTCAACACTTTGCTCACTGATAGCAGAGGTTCCGGTAATATCAAAATCCATTTCACTAGCAGCAGCTATATTGACGTCAATATCACTTATAATTTCCGTTGCGTCTGCTGAGCTATCATGCGCTTTCATGACCGTTGCTTCTTCAGCGTCACTCGTCGCCGACTGTCCGGCAAAAACCGTATTGGAAACCACTGTCATACCACTGTCTTCCATTTCCGGCATAATAAATTCAAAATCGCACTTATGCAGTCGAATCCGATCACCATGCTTTAAACGCACTTCGCTACTAACACTCTGACCATTAACAAATGTACCGTTAATACTACCTTGGTCGATAATCCAATATGAATAATCTTTAAATTCAATTAAGGCATGACGTCGACCAATGGTAGATTCATTTACGACGATATAATCCAAATGCTCGGTATCTTTACCAGCCACACGCCCAAACATAGTTGGTTTACTACTAAGTTTATGCGTTTGTTTATCTGTCTTACCTTGTAGATCATTAATGTAAGCTTCTTGAACAACAGGTTCGCCACCGGCCTTTAATTCCTTATTACGGCGTATCAGTAAAATCAATATGCCTAATAATGTCAGCGTTAAAACGATTGCTGCTGCAATCATTATGATGGAGCGAATACGTTCTTCTTCTCCCATCGATTGTACCGGCACTTCAATAATCACCGGAGCAGGTGCTGGCGCTTGTTCAACAACAGGCGCAGCTTGTTCTACGATAACTGGCTGAACAACTTCGGGTTCAGGCGGAGGTGTATTAATCAGTTGATCAATTTGCCCGAATTTATTTTGAATATCATCAACAGTTAGCGCACGATAATACTCACCGTTGGTATTCTGTGAGATTGATTGAATTAATTGAAAGTCGGCTTTTTCAGTAAACGCGATACCAAATATTTTAATATTATTATCTGCTGCGTCTGGCGCGAGATCTTCACGCAACCATTTTGATTTTTCCAAATCTTTTTCCGCTGCACCTGTATCGACGATACCATCTGTCATAAAAATAATAGATTTTTGTGCATCAGCACGACCATTATTTTTTAATTCGTAAATCGCTCGTTCGATACCCGCCGGGCTATCGGTAAACAAGCCTTTATAATTTATGTTCTCAAGGCTATTAAGAATAGATTCGCGGTTGGCTAATGACGCACTTGTTAGAGGAACGGACAAATTAACATCTTGATCAAAAATGACGATGGCAACTCGCGTATTTTCATCCTGCTGACTGATAAACTCTTTAACGGCATCTTTAACCAGAAAGCCCGGATCATTTTTTTTCATGCTACCGGAATTATCCAACACTAAAACAACATCTTTGATGAAAGCATCACTACTTACACTAATATCCTCACCATTAGTATAAAGAGCTTCTTCAATCGAATCTGTAAACTCTTCCATTTCAGACTCAAGATTCTCAACAACATCAAGTGCATCTTCTATAATGCTATCGTCGCTTGTTATCTCAGGTATTGTCTCTGGCTCAATATTGTCTGATTTTTCGTCTAATAGTTCTTCAGGTGTAACCAGTGCCGCTTCTATGGAATCAAGGTCAATATCAGTGTTGATATCTTCTGCAAAAAGACTGGTGGATACCAAAATAAGGGAAACTTTCAGAATACGTCTAA
>JBMZNW010000116.1:0-6534 GCA_049619915.1 Gammaproteobacteria bacterium | reverse complement strand
CAATCTCATCATTCAAAAAAAACTGGTGGAAGAACATGTAAGGGCAAAAACAAAAGAACTAAAAGAATCACAATCTTTCCTAAGTCTAATCATGAGTCATAACCCGGATTTAGTATTTGTTAAGGACGAAGACTTTAAAATTGTTGAAGCAAATGAAGCTTTTATCAATCTTTATCCAGAAGACAAACGCGACAGTATTATTAGCACAACGACCATTGAAGATTACGATGAAAAAGAAGCCGAATTATTTTTAGCGAATGACAAGAAAGCATTAAAAGAAGGTTTTGCTGAAGCAATAGAATCAATAATGTTCCCTGATAATCAACGACGTATTTTATACACAAAAAAAATCCGCTTCGAAGATTACATGGGTAAACCTTATATTTTAGGAATAAGCCGTGATGTGACAGAGAGGGAACATTTGCTTGAAAATTTACAACGATCAAACGAAGAATTATCACAATTTGCTTACCGTACTTCACACGACCTTAAGTCTCCATTAACGACAATTAAAGGTCTTGCAAAATACATTGATGAAGATTTAAAAACAGGCGATATTAATGAAGCTCAGGAAAATGTAATCAAGATTGTTCTACAGGCTGAAAAACTGGAAAACCTTGTTATTGATATCCTGAATCTTGCCAGAGCAGACTTACAGGAAGGACATGAAATCAATGCTATAGATTTTAGTAAAATTATAAATGATTGTTGTAGTAAATATGAGACATTAATAAAAGATAAAAACATCGACATTCGTTTCAACAAGCTCACAGATGAGACCTTTTATTCAGAAACTGTTAGAGTTACACAGATACTCGATAACTTGATTGCTAATGCTATAAAATACTCAGATAGCAAAAAAGCAAATAGCTATGTTGAGATTTCGATTCAGTCCTCGGACACAAACTGGCATATCTCATGTTTGGATAATGGTTTAGGTATACCTCTAGGAAAAGAAAAAGATATTTTTAAGATATTTCAACGTTTTCATCCGGATGCTTCAGATGGAACGGGCATGGGCTTATCGATAATAAAAAGACATATTGATAAACTGGATGGAAAAATCAGTGTCAATACAATCAATAATCAGACAAACTTCGAGATAGAATTTCCTATTAAAAAGGATTAAAACAATGAGCGATAAATCAATTTTGATTGTTGATGATAACGAAGGCGATCGTTATCTTCTAAAACGCGATATTAAAAAAACTGAATTCAGCGGTCATGTATTTGAATCTGAAAATGGCAAAGAGGCACTGGATTTTTTAACTGATTTTGAAAAGAATAAAGCTGAATATAAAGAAAAATTCCCGCCAACCATCATATTTCTTGATATCAATATGCCTCTTATTGATGGCTTTGAGTTTTTGGAAAAATTTTCAGAAATAAAAAAACAAAGTAATGATTTTGATTCCATTTTTATCATGATGTTTTCATCATCAGAGAACCAGAGAGATATTGAAAAAGCCAATTCTTATGGTTTTGTAAAAAAATACCTTATTAAAGGCAATTATGAGATCGAAGAATTAAAAGATACATTAAATAATTATATTTAATGCATTAACAAATTAGCTATGTCTGAAACACTCAAACTCGCCGAAGCACTGATCAATAGAGAGTCTGTCACACCAGAAGATGGTGGCTGTCAAAAACTCATTGCTGAAAGACTGGAATCGCTTGGCTTTAAAGCGACGCATTTACGTTTTCAAGACGTCGATAACCTCTGGATTACACATGGCACATCAGGACCAATATTTGCCTTTGCCGGTCATACTGATGTTGTGCCAACTGGTCCATTAGACGAGTGGAATACTGATCCTTTTAAAGCCGAAATTATCGACGGCATGCTTTATGGTCGTGGTGCTGCTGATATGAAAGGTGGCATTGCAGCTATGATTATAGCAGCAGAAAACTTTGTTAGAGAAAACCCTGAACATGATGGCATTATTGCTTTTTTAATAACTAGTGATGAAGAAGGAGTTGCAATCAACGGTACAGTAAAAGTCATTGAGTATTTAAATGATAACAATATTAAAATTGACTGGTGTGTGGTTGGCGAACCTTCCAGCAACAAAAAATTAGGCGATGTTATTCGTATTGGTCGTCGTGGTTCATTAAATGGAATTTTGACGATTAATGGTATACAAGGCCATGTTGCTTATCCTGATTTAGCTGAAAACCCGATTCATAAAGCCAGCCAGTTCCTTGCGGAGATATCTTCAATAGAATGGGATCAAGGCAATGATTCGTTTCCGCCAACCTCTTTTCAAATCTCGAACATCAATGCTGGAACAGGCGCAGAAAATATTATCCCCGGCACAGTGAAATTGTTATTTAATTTTCGTTTTTCAACAGAACTTACTGAAGATGATTTAAAAACAAGAGTCACTGCTTTACTCGATAAACATAAACTCAATTATGATTTACATTGGAAGTTATCCGGTAATCCTTTTTTAACCAACACGGGCAAACTGGTTGATGCAGCTTGTCAATCGATTAAAGAAGTGTGCGGTTATGAAACAGAATGTTCAACTGGGGGCGGCACATCGGATGGACGTTTTATTGCGCCTACTGGCGCAGAAGTGATTGAACTGGGTGTTAATAATGGCACTATTCATAAAGTGAATGAGTGCGTTAATGTCGATGACCTTGATACATTAACTGAAATTTACGGCAAAATTCTTACACAACTTTTATTAGATAAATAAAATGGAACGATTAATAGAACGCTCATTATTTGCAAGTCGCTGGTTACTGGCGCCAATTTTTCTTGGCTTATCATTAGCACTTGTTGCTTTAATAATAAAATTCTTTCAGGAGTTAATCCATACACTCACATCAGTACTATCATTGACTGAAGCAGAATTAATTCTACGAATTTTATCTATGATAGATATGGCTTTGGTCGGTAGTTTAATTGTCATGGTGATGTTCAGTAGTTATGAAAACTTTGTTTCGAAAATTGATTTGGAAGAAGGCGAGGAAAAACTGGATTGGCTGGGCAAACTCGACTCAGGTAGTCTAAAGCTTAAAGTCGCTGCTTCTATTGTTGCGATTTCATCAATACATTTATTACAAAAGTTTATGAAAGTGCAGTCATTAGATGAAACGCATTTAATGTGGTACGTCATTATTCATATGACTTTTGTTGTCTCAGCTTTGATGCTTGCCTTTCTTGATAAGATTGCTTTTGCCAGCCATAGGGAACATTAAAAGCGTTAACAACACTTTGCTAATGTCGTGATTAATTTCTAAACAACTAAAGGGAGGTTGTGATGAATATAAAAAAATATGTATTAGCAACTATAGCGGCGTTTTTTTTCATTTTTATTTTTGAGTGGCTCTGGCACGGCATGTTGATGAAGAGCATGTATGAAGCGACGATAGAAGTTTGGCGTCCTGAAGATCCGAGTTATATGATTTATATATTTGCCGCTCAATTTTTATTCGCAGCAGTTCTTACTCATATTTATACCGTTGTAGGTAAGTATTTATCTTGTAAACGCGGTATCGCTTTTGGTTTTTTTGCAGGGTTATTATTAGCCATGCCACAACTTGGCGCATATGCTTACATGCCTGTTCCATTAACTATTCCACTGATGTGGATGTTGGCATCATTATTAAAAGGACTGGGCAGCGGAATAATTATAGCCGCGATATATAAAGAAAAAAGTGCCTGAATATTTTCTTAACGTAACAAGTTTTATTTAACAATAAAAACGGCAAGCATTAGCACATTCATAAAAAAACCCCGCACCAGCGGGGTTTTAATTTCTTTCTGAAGGATATGAAAAATTATTTTTCGTCAAACTGTGCTTCTTCAGTAGAACCGGTTAGTGCAGTAACTGAAGATGCCCCACCTTGGATAACGGTTGTAACATCATCAAAGTAACCTGCTCCAACTTCTTGTTGATGTGATACGAAAGTATAACCTCGTTCGCGACCTTCAAATTCTGGTTCTTGTACCATTTCTGTGTAGTGTTTCATACCTTCTCCGCGCGCATAGTTATATGCAAAGTCGAAAGTACGGTACCAATTCAAGTGAATACCGGCCAAGGTAATAAATTGGAACTTATAACCTAATGCAGATAGTTCCTCTTGAAAACTTGCGATTTGCTTGTCATCCAGGTTCTTCTTCCAATTGAAAGAAGGCGAGCAGTTATAAGATAGTAATTGCCCAGGACATTCTGCTTGTACGGCCTGAGCAAATTCACGGGCAAAACCAATATCAGGTGTACCTGTTTCACACCAAACCAAATCAGCATAAGGCGCATAAGCAACGCCACGACTAATTGCTTGTTCCAAACCATTCTTAACACGGTAGAAACCTTCTTGCGTACGTTCACCCGTTAAGAAAGGTTTATCGTTTTCATCGAAGTCACTGGTTACTAGATTAGCTGCTTCAGCATCGGTACGTGCTAAAACAATAGTAGGTACGCCCATAACATCAGCAGCTAAACGCGCTGCGGTTAATTTTTGTACTGCTTCCTGAGTTGGAACTAATACTTTACCGCCCATGTGACCGCATTTTTTAACAGCAGCAAGTTGATCTTCAAAGTGAGCAGCAGCAGCGCCATTTGCAATCATATTTTTCATTAATTCATAGGCATTCAATACACCACCAAACCCGGCTTCCGCATCAGCAACGATAGGTAAGAAATAATCGATTGCCTCTTCTTCAGCCATTTTGCCATCGGCAATGTTTTTCCATTGAATTTCATCAGCACGTTTAAACGTGTTGTTGATACGACGAACCATAGTCGGTACTGAGTCGTAGGCATATAAAGATTGATCTGGGTACATGGTTTCTGAGGTGTTACCGTCTGCTGCAACCTGCCAACCTGATAAGTAGACCGCTTCCAAACCTGCTTTTGCTTGTTGCATGGCTTGACCGGCAGTGATTGCACCAAATGCGTTCACATAACCTTTGGTTGCACTACCATTGACTTTTTCCCACAACTTTTCAGCGCCATTTTTAGCGATAGTGTATTCCGGCTGGACGCTACCACGAAGACGTACAACGTCTGTTGCAGAATAATCACGTTTAACATTCGCCCAGCGTGGGTTATCCGCCCAGTCTTTTTCTAAGTCTTTAATTTGCTGTTCTCTACTATTCATGGTTTTTCTCCTACTAATAATCAAGGCAAGTTGTGAATAACTTTCATGAACTGAGAAAGTAAAGATATCTCCATTATTTATCAAACTAATTATGTTAATAATTAGTATTAAATATATTAATAATTAAACTATAATAAACCATACATGGATCGCTTCTATTACAAACAAAACCGTTTAAAGCAATTACGTGCTTTTTGTTACGCTGCACAATTTAAAAGTATGTCCCGTGCAGCTGAGAAAATGTTTCTCAGTCAACCGGCTATTTCTCTTTTAATTCAATCACTTGAGAAGGATCTCGAGCAAAAACTGTTTGTTCGAAAAGGACCACGAATCGAGCTAACGGCTGAGGGCAGCACATTATTTGAAATGTCTTTACCTCTGGTTGAAGGATTAGAAACGCTGCCTGAGAATTTTGAGGAGAAGTGTAAAAACTCAATCATAGGCAACCTGAATATTGCCGCTGTAGAAGCCATTATTCTTTATACTTTGCCGGATATTATTAAACGCTATACCGAATCTTTTCCTCATATCCATATAAAGCTAAATAATGGCAGTGCAGCAAACGGCGTAGAAAAAGTCCGAAATGGCGAAGTCGACTTTGCCATAGGTTCAACACTGAATGTCCCAGACGATGTGCTCTATATCCCTATATATACGTTCGAACCGGTATTAATCACGCCTATTGGCCATCCATTATTAAAAAATAAAAACCTGAATATGCATGATATTAGCCAATATGGCTTAATTTTGTCGCCACAACATATGTCGACTTGGCAGATGGTTGATCTGGTTTTTAAGCAAAATAATGTCGATTACAAAGTCAAACTGGAAGCTGGTGGATGGGAAGTATTGAAAAAATACGTCGAAAATGGCCTTGGAATCTCAATTGTCACGGACATTTGTCTATCTGGGGACGAAAAACTTGAACGTATGCCACTGAACAAGTATTTTCCAAAAAGAACTTATGGTTTGTTTCTGCGCAAAGGGAAAGTACTTTCCCCTGCGGCTCGTGAATTTATTCACTGTATTGATCCAACAGCAATGGAACAATTTAATGTAAAAAATGAACAAATAAATAAATCAGCTATTGATATTTAAATAAAGCATCCACATATAACTTGATAATTAATACTGGTATAAAAAATGCTTTCACACAATTGTAAAAAAGCACTTGATAACACAAGGCGCAACGTATCATTATTACTATGTAAGGTATTTATTAAACAGATAACATTAGTAAAGAGCACGATTTATGTCGGAAAAGACTGACCATCATTTTGACGATGAACTGGCAACGCAAGAAGCCAAGCCACGGCTTAAACGACCACCATTATACAAGGTGATTTTATTAAATGATGACTACACACCAATGGACTTTGTTGTACATGTACTGGAGACGTTTTTCTCGATTGACCG
>JBMZNW010000115.1:4225-6595 GCA_049619915.1 Gammaproteobacteria bacterium | reverse complement strand
TAAGCCCATTCGAACTTACGAATATGCTTTACATAATACCTATAACTATGGTTTATAAATAGTGTTTTACCAGAATTTCTGCGATTTGAACACTATTTAATGCCGCACCTTTACGGACATTATCTGAAACAACCCACATGTTTAATCCCCGCTCATGTGAGATATCTTCACGAATTCTGCCTACAAAAACCGGATCTTCGCCCGCCGCCTCCGTCACCGCAGTCGGATAGCCACCATCAGCACGATCATCAAGCACGCTGACACCCGGCATTTCGCTCAATAATTTTGTCGCTGTTGCCGCATCGATTTTTTCCTTTGTCTCGATATGCACTGCTTCTGAGTGACCATAAAACACAGGAATTCTGACAGCGGTCGGATTTACCTGAATAGCCTCATCCTCAAATATCTTTCTGGTCTCCCAAACCATTTTCATTTCTTCTTTGGTATAGCCATTTTCCTGAAATGAATCGATATGAGGTAAAGCATTGAATGCTATCTGCTTCGGATAAACTTCACAGTTAATATCTTTTGCATTGAGTAAATCAGCCGTTTGTTTTGCCAGTTCTTCTATAGCCTCTTTACCTGTGCCCGATACGGCTTGATAAGTACAAACATTAATACGCTCGATACCTACTGCATCATAAATTGGTTTTAATGCCACCAGCATTTGTATTGTCGAACAATTTGGATTGGCAATAATGCCACGGTTTTTATAATCAGCGACCGCATGCGGGTTCACTTCCGGAACAACTAATGGAATATCATCGTCATAACGAAATTGCGATGTGTTATCGACAACCACACAACCTGCTTCAGCAGCACGCGGCGCATGAATGGCAGATACAGATGCGCCCGGTGAAAACAGGCCAACTTGCACTTTACTGAAATCAAATGTTTCTAAATCTTCAACAACAAGTTGCTTATTTTTAAATTCAATACGTTTACCAGCAGAACGACTACTCGCTAGGGGATAAACTTCACCCACAGGAAAATCGCGTTGTTCTAATATAGACAACATGGTTTCACCAACGGCACCAGTGGCACCGACAACTGCTACATTTACTTTTTTATCTGTCATAACACTTCTTCAATTTAATAATTCGTAATAATTAATTAACTACAGCGGCTAATGCTTTAACAACCGCATCACCCATTTCATTTGTACCAACACAGGTTGTCCCTTCAGACTCAATATCTTTAGTACGTAATCCATCTGATAAAACCTGACTCACTGCTTGTTCAATTTGATCAGCAATTTTTGCTTCATCTAAAGAATATTTAAACAACATGGCCAAAGACATTATCGTTGCCAATGGATTCGCTAGATTTTGTCCTGCAATATCCGGGGCAGAACCATGACTCGGTTCATACATGCCACTACCATCACTCGCTAATGATGCTGACGGCAACATACCGATAGAACCGGTTAACATAGAAGCCAAATCAGACAAAATATCACCAAACATATTTGTTGTAACCATGACATCAAACTGTTTTGGGTTACGCACCAATTGCATCGCTGCGTTATCAACATACATGTGTTCGAGTTCAACATCAGGATAATCTTTAGCGACATTCGTCACGACTTCGCGCCACAACTCAGTTGACTCCAGCACATTCGCCTTATCGACAGAACAAACTCGACCCTGACGTTTACTCGCGCTTTCAAATGCAATGCGCGCAATGCGTTCAATTTCACTTTCGCTATAAACAAGTGTATTGAAGCCTTGCCGTTGCCCATCTTCCAATTCTTTAATACCACGCGGCTGCCCAAAATAAATACCGCCGGTCAGCTCACGAACAATCATAATATCAAGACCGCTAACAACGTCTTCTTTCAACGTCGACGCATTGGCTAATTGCGGGAATAAAACAGCCGGACGTAAATTTGCAAACAATCCCAGTCCTGAACGAATCCCTAACAGGCCTCTTTCTGGACGAATTGAACGTTCAATGGTGTCCCATTTTGGCCCACCAACTGAACCAAGCAATACAGCATCAGATTCTTTTGCTTTTGCTAGTGTTTCGTCTGGTAAAGGCACACCCGCCTCATCAACAGCACAACCACCAAGCAAGCCTTGTTCAAGTTCTAATTTGACACCACACTCATTCATATAGAATGCCAATACTTTTTCAGCTTGAGCAATAATTTCCGGCCCGATTCCATCACCGGGTAAGATTAAAATTTTCTTAGTCACGTTCTAAATAATTCCTGATTAACAAAGTCATTTTCAAGGGGCGCAAAGCATACATAAGATAAGAGCCGGAATGAAGCTTAGTTGGTAGTATTCTGATCTTTTTGTTTAATAACGCTAATTAGACCGGCAGAAACAATTAAAACACCGCCAATATATTCAATATTACGGACAA
>JBMZNW010000115.1:226-4215 GCA_049619915.1 Gammaproteobacteria bacterium | reverse complement strand
ATTTCGTCAGTCCAGACTGCTGCCGATACTGCTCCGGCGACAATTTCCAGCAAGAAAATAACCGAAGAACGTTGTATGGGTAGAAACGTGACGCCGTATTGTGCTGTCCATGTCATGATTAATATAAGAGGAAAACCAATAAAGAAGCACCACAAGCCTGCTTTGAATGAAAATTCGGGGACAGGCAATTGCGCCAGTAAAAGACCGCAAACTGTTAGAGTCAAAACACCAATCCAGCAAACGCCAATTTTCACGGCAAAAGGCGTATCGCCTATTTTACGCACAACAATATTCGTCACGGCAAATGCCATACCTGCAGTGATGGCATAAAAGTCAGCTAAACCAATACCATTTGCATAATCAAAATTAGGTTGCCATAACATAAGAGCGGCACCGACCATCGCCAAAATGAGCGAACAAAGTCCAATTAACGTTAATCGTTCACGTAATACTATTACCGCCATAAAAATCGCCCAGATAGGCGATAAATAGAATAACAGTAATACCCGAACAATCTCACCTTCCAGTACTGCCAGAATAAACGCAAGATTCGTCCAACCGGCAAATAAACCGATAAGCACATATTCCAGTTTATGATTAAAGAACTCAGCGCGTTTTTTCCAGAACCAGGGTAAAAGAAACAACATAGCAACTGCATAAATAACCAAGCTCGCCCATAAGCCGGGCACACCCATTTCTTCCAACAACCTAAGCGGATACCAGAATAGCCCCCAAAGAATGGCAGCAAGTGCACAAGCTAAAGCGGGGAAAAGAGAGTTTGTTGGTTGGGCTGACATAAGTGATAGCATATACTGCGCAGCTTTCTACACAACAATTTTAAAATAATGAATCCCGGATTAAAAAATCTACACGCATACCCTTTTCAGAAATATACAAAACTGCTCGAAGGAAAAACGCCAGCGAATAAAAGCCCGATTAGTCTTGCTATTGGTGAACCGAAGCATCCAACACCAGAATTTATACTGAACGCATTAACGGCTAATGCGAATGATATTGCTCACTACCCGACAACTAAAGGAACAGAAGAGTTAAGAACTGCAATTGCAAACTGGCTATGTCAAAGATTCAATTTACCGCAAGCATCTATTGATGCTGATAAACATGTATTACCTGTCACGGGTACGCGCGAAGCATTGTTTGCCATCGCACAAACAGTTATCGGTGAACAAACAGAAAAACCTGTCATAATCTTGCCGAACCCTTTTTATCAAATCTATGAAGGCGCAGCCCTGCTTGCCGGTGCCGAGCCTTATTATTTAAACTGCACCGAAGAAAATAATTTTATTCCTGATTTTTCATCTGTCCCTGAAACAATATGGCAGCGTTGCCAACTTGTGTATCTATGTTCGCCGGGTAACCCAAGCGGTGCTGTCGTTAATCAGGAGCATGTAAAACAATTACTGGCACTTGCTGAAAAATATGACTTCATCATTGCATCAGATGAATGTTATTCAGAGATTTATCCGAATGAAGATCAAGCGCCTGTTGGTTTACTTGAATGCGCCAATCAACTAGGTAATAGCGAATACAAACGTTGCCTCGTTTTTCATAGCCTTTCCAAACGCTCTAATGTGCCCGGTTTACGCTCCGGTTTTGTTGCCGGCGACAGTGAATTAATCGCGAACTTTTTACGCTATCGAACTTATCACGGTTGTTCCATGCCTTTACATGTACAAAAAGCCAGTATTGCCGCATGGAGCGATGAAACACACGTTAAGGAAAACAGAGATAAATACAGGAATAAATTCAGTCGTTTCTGTGAAATATTAAACCCAGTACTGGAGCTCACACCTCCAGCAGCCAGTTTCTACCTTTGGCCAAAGCTACCGGATTTCGATACAAGCTTTGCAACTAAACTTTATACAAGCGAAAATATCAAAGTATTGCCTGGCTCCTTTCTGTCCCGCGACATAAATGATATAAACCCCGGCGAAAATCGCATCCGCATCGCATTGGTTGCCGAAGTCGAAGAATGCGAAGAAGCTGCAAACCGAATTAAACAATTTATAGAAAGTAATTATTAAAATATTAGGAAAAGACCAATGAGTGATTTAGAAAATTTAATTAACGAAGCCTTTGAAAACCGAGCGGAAATTGATCCGGGCAGTCCTAATAAAGAACTGAAAGAAGCGGTAGAAACAGCAGTCTTGCAACTCGATAGCGGTGAAGCGCGTGTTGCAGAAAAAGTAGATGGCGAATGGGTCGTTAATCAATGGTTAAAAAAAGCCGTACTGCTTTCATTCATTCTGGAAAACAACACCGTTATGCAAGGTGGCCTGACAAACTATTTCGATAAAGTCCCAAACAAATTTTATGGCTATACCAAAACCAACTTCATCGAAACCGGAGCACGCGTTGTTCCAAACGCAACAGTAAGACGTGGTAGTTTCATCGGACAAAATGTTGTGTTAATGCCAAGCTTTGTAAACATTGGTGCTTACGTTGATGCAGGTACAATGGTCGATACCTGGGCGACTGTCGGCTCATGTGCGCAAGTTGGTAAGAACGTTCACCTCTCCGGCGGTGTCGGTATCGGTGGCGTACTTGAACCACTACAAGCTAACCCGACCATTATTGAAGACAACTGTTTTATTGGCGCGCGTTCTGAAGTTGTTGAAGGCGTCATTGTTGGTGAAGGTTCGGTCATTTCAATGGGCGTTTACATTGGCCAAAGTACACGCATCTATGATCGCTCTACCGGTGAGATTACTTACGGTTATATCCCACCAGGCTCTGTTGTTGTATCTGGTAACCTGCCATCAGATGATGGTAAATATAGCTTGTACTGTGCTGTCATCGTTAAGACTGTTGATGAGAAGACGCGTAGTAAAGTAGGCATTAATGAAATCTTAAGAGATCTTTAAAACATGACCGTAACTCTCTACGGCATTAAAAACTGTGACACAGTTAAAAAGGCACGGAAATGGTTAGACGCCAATTCCGTGCTTTATACTTTCCACGACTTCCGCGTTGATGGCATTGATAAAACATTAGTGAATAATTTCCTAAAACAAGTCGATGTAGACACACTCATCAACAAACGCGGTACCACATGGCGTAAATTATCTGACGAAGAGAAAGAGATAAAAAATAAAACTCAAGCAGTCGCATTAATGGTAGAGAATCCAACCATTATTAAACGCCCTGTTTTGGACGTGAATAAAAAAGTTACTGTGGGATTCAGTGAAGAAAATTACAGTTCGTTAAAGTTTTAATGGCTACTAACAGCTGTGAATTCAAATAGTCGTAAGCAGTTATTATGGTTATACAATTTATTTCTCAATTCGCCCAGAAGTAGAGTTTAGTTACTTTTTGTAATATTTATAATAATTAGTACTCTTTAAATTTAATTAGATAAAAGGCTAAAAGACGAATCTATAACCCAATCATTTTTATTATTTTTCTTAAAGTAACCTTTGCCATGACGAATTTTATTTTCTGCATTAATAAAACTAAATTTAAACGTGAGCATATTGCCTTTAGGGATACCAATATAATAAAACTCAAAAGGATAACCGTTTGCTTTTGGCTTTACAGCGCATTGTTTCGTATTTACTCTTTCTTCAATACTGGCATCAACAACTTTATCCATATAGCAAAGATTAGATAAAAACTCTTTACTTCGCAGCAGTATTTCAACTGCTGTATCTTTAGTTGGCATCATCGTGTTTTGATACAGTCCTCTATTTCTTGCTGTGTTAGGGTTAAAATAACCTGTTGATCCTTTGACTAAAACAGCCTCACCTTGTTTAGCTGTAAATTTTTTACTTTCAAATAGATTTAATACTTTTTTTGTTGCCCATTTTTCGTAAACCAGATTACTTTCATATTTTACTTTATAAGCTTCTAATCCAGAGCTCTGATCATCAAGTCGTGTATAGTCCAGTATTTTATTTATTTTCCATGTTCCAGAGATGTAACATAATGAT
Organism: Gammaproteobacteria bacterium; assembly: GCA_049619915.1. Lineage (GTDB taxonomy): Bacteria > Pseudomonadota > Gammaproteobacteria > Eutrophobiales > Eutrophobiaceae > UBA7359. The sequence goes on along the minus strand of JBMZNW010000115.1, from coordinate 265 downwards.
GATCCATAACTATCATTAGGCAGTTCTCCCCATCCCTTT
>JBMZNW010000115.1:0-216 GCA_049619915.1 Gammaproteobacteria bacterium | reverse complement strand
CATCATGCTCGCTAGTTTCTGCTTCCAAAAAACCCGCTTTCTGTAATTCTGCTAATTGTTTGTTTTTTACTGAGGCGTTATCCAATAAAACAGTATAACGATAGTCTTTGAAACTTGATCTCCTTTCTCTTGGCGGTTTAGTTACAAATACTTCTGGCTCTATGCCATCCTTTTTATCTCTATATGATTGACTTAAATTAACGCATATACGATTTC
>JBMZNW010000114.1:0-6755 GCA_049619915.1 Gammaproteobacteria bacterium | reverse complement strand
TTTCTATATAATGCCTGCCTACATGTGCACCTAAATCGCGCTATCTCATTAATAATAAATATAAATTCGAGTTTTTTTACTACTACAAATGGATGTTTTAGCTTTATTTAACTATTGGGTTGTCGTTATTTTAATGATGATCGGGCTTTATATCGTGATTGCCCATGAAAATCTGGTGAAAAAACTGATTGGTGTCAATATTTTCCAGACATCAATTTTTATATTGTTTATCTCTTTGGGAAAAGCCTCTGGTGGAACAGCACCAATTCTGAACGATGCTTATTCGCTTTATTCCAGCCCATTACCACATGTCCTGATTCTTACGGCGATTGTTGTCGGTATTTCGACGACGGCATTAGGTTTAGCGATCATTATTCGCATTCATCATGCTTTTGGTACGGTTGATGATGATGAATTACAACGGGAGATGGAGTGATTAGTTCTCATTTAGCAGTATTACAAGTCATTCTTCCTCTTATTGCGGCTCCCTTATGCGTGCTTTTGCGCCGGAGTACATTGAGCTGGGCCGTTACTGCACTTGTTAGCCTGATATCTTTTATTATCTCCTGTTTATTATTCAATCAGGTTTTATCCGACGGTGTTATCAGCTATCCGCTGGGTGGTTGGTTAAGTCCGGGCGGGATTGAATTAAGAGTCGATTCGCTAACGGCTTTTATGCTAATCATTATTAATGCGATAGCCGCAATTGTTTTAATTGGCGGTAGAGAAAGTATTGAACAGGAAATTTCCTCTGATCGAATCTACTTATTTTATACCGTATTTTTATTAAATCTGACTGGTTTACTGGGTGTCATTGTTACTGGTGATGCATTTAACCTATTCGTTTTTATAGAAATCGCTTCATTGTCGTCTTATGCCATGATAAGTGTGGGGGAAGACAGACGTTGTCTTTATGCCGCATACAGATACCTTATTTTTGGCACCATCGGCGCTAGCTTTATTTTAATTTCAGTCGGTTTGCTCTATGGCCTAACCGGCACATTAAATATGTTGGATATATTCCAACGCCTGCAAGAAATTGGAACGAATAAAACTGTTATTACCGCATTAGCATTCTTTATTATTGGTGTTGGAATCAAAGCAGCTATGTTTCCATTACATATCTGGATGCCAGATGCGTACACCTATTCGCCTGCAATTGCCTCGACCTTTTTTGCCGGAACGACGACCAAGGTTTTTATCTACGTCCTGATACGTTTTATTTATTCGATATTAGGCTATGAACTTGTTTTTAAAGAAATGGCATTCAATGACATATTGATGCTACTCGCATGCGCAGGCATTTTATACGGCTCTTATCTTGCTGTTAAACAGGATAGCCTGAAGCGTTTACTAGCGTATTCCAGTGTGGCCCAGCTTGGCTATATGCTGTTAGGTGTGGCCTTAGCAACACAGGCAGGACTAGCTGCCGGGCTAATGCATGTGTTTAACCATGCCATTATAAAAGTCACCTTATTCTTATCTGTTGTCGTGATTCTTTTTTATACGAAAACCGATTCTATTTCCCGTTTATCAGGCTTGTTTAAAACAATGCCTTTGACCATGGTTGCTTTTCTGATTGCCGGGTTGAGTATTATTGGTGTGCCTGCGACAGCCGGATTCGTTAGTAAATGGTATTTAATTCAGGCTGCATTGAGTGAAGGATATTGGCAATTGGTTGTCGTCATTGTTTTTTCATCCTTACTAGCCGTGATTTATGTCTGGAAGTTTATCGAAGTTGCTTATTTTAAAGAACCAGAGGCAGACTTGATTGAGTCGGATACAAATCAACAAAAACCGACGATGTTGTATTTTGCTTTGATTATTTTTGCGATTGCCAATATTTACTTTGGTCTAGAGCCTTCAATTAATGTTGAAGCGGCCAATATTGTTGCCAGCGAGCTTTTCTCAAAATGATGACTAATCAATTATTAATTATTTTGGCATTGTGCATTCCCATTGCAACAATGATATTTATTTTTTTTACGCAAAATAAAATTAATATCAGAGAAACAGGCATATTAGTCAGTACGGTTTTATTAATTCTTGTTACTTTCAGCTTGTTACAAAGCGTGTTGGACGGTGAACAGCCGCAATTATTTTTGCTGGAGTTTTTGCCGGGGCTAGCAATACACTTTAAAGTGGAACCATTGGGAATGATGTTTGCCTGTATTGCTTCTTTCTTATGGTTAGTTAATTCGATTTATTCGATAGGCTACATGCGTGGCAATAATGAAAAACATCAAACCCGATTTTATATTTGTTTTGCCATAGCTATTGCCAGCACTATGGGCGTTGCCTTCTCGGCAAACTTAATCACGTTATTTATCTTTTATGAAGTACTGACCTTATCAACCTATCCTTTGGTTACGCATAAAGGCAATGAAGATGCCATGCGAGCAGGGCGGGTTTATTTAGGTATTTTATTATCGACTTCAATCTGTTTATTTTTACCGGCGATTATCTGGACGCATGTTCTGGCTGGAACAACAGAATTCACAGCAAATGGTGTGTTTAATAATGGCTTAAGTAAGTCTGTCGCATTAATTTTATTGATGTTATTTGCTTATGGTATAGGCAAGGCGGCATTAATGCCGATACATCGTTGGTTACCTACGGCGATGGTTGCGCCAACGCCTGTTAGTGCATTGTTACATGCTGTTGCGGTGGTTAAGGCTGGCGTATTTAGCATTGTTAAAATAGTCACTTATATTTTCAGCCCTGCATTATTAAGTGACCTGATTGATGTTAATGTTTTGTTGTACATGGCTGGCTTCACAATCATTGTTGCTTCAATCATTGCATTACAGGCTGATAATCTTAAAAGGCGCTTAGCCTATTCAACGATTAGTCAGTTATCTTATGTCATTCTGGCGACGGCGATACTCGCGCCGATATCCATAATGGGCGCGGCGCTTCATATTTTGGCGCATGCTTTTGGTAAAATTACCCTGTTCTTTGCCGCAGGTTCGATATACACCGCAACGAAGAAGACCGCCGTCAGTCAGTTAAATGGTATTGGTAAAGCAATGCCCTGGACGATGGGCGCGTTTACTATTGCCTGTTTATCGATGATCGGTGTGCCGCCCACAGCTGGTTTTTTAAGTAAGTGGTATATCTTACAAGGTGCTTTTACTATTGAATCCTGGTTTGCTGTATCAGTCATTATTATAAGTACCTTGTTAAATGCCGGATATTTTATGCCGATTATTTATGCCGCATTTTTTAAAGAATCGGAAAGTGGTGAACATCAGTCTTATAAAGAAGCACCGTTAGCTATTGTTATCGCATTAACAACGACAGCAATACTCACCGTGCTGTTATTTTTCTTTCCGGGTGTTCCTTTACAATTATTATCGATGTTGCCGGGTGGTCAGTAATGAAACAAAGCTGGTTTTATAAAGAATCATCAATAAAAAAACTGTGGATAGGCACCATAGTGACTTTAGCCTTAACAGTCATTGCTGAGTTTTTTGTTAAATTACACCCACATTTTGAAATAGAGTCTTATTTTGGTTTTCATGCTGTTTATGGATTTCTCGCCTGTGTTGCTATGGTTATTTTTGCCAAGTTATTAGGCTTTTTGATTAAACGTAAGGATGATTACTATGACAAGTAGTTTATTTCATCCTGGATTATTGCTGATACTGGCTGGCTTTATCATTCCTCTCTTGCAAGGAACGAAAAGAACCGTTTTCATTTTAGCCGTTCCCTGTCTTGCGCTTGCCAGTGTTTGGAGTATGGAGTTTGGTAATCATGGTTCTTTTCAATACCTTGGATTTGAATTGAATTTGATTAATCTAGATACCGTCAGTCGATTATTTATCACCGTTTTTGCAATTACTGTTTTTACCGGTAGTCTTTTTTGTTGCAAACAAGCTAAGTCCAAAGAACTTGCGGCTGCTTTTATTTATGCCGGTGGTGCTATGTCGGTTGTACTTGCAGGTGATCTAATAAGCCTGTTTGTTTTCTGGGAATTAATGGCGTTAGCGTCAACAATGGTTATCTGGTCTGCACAAACCGAAGGTTCCTGGCGGGCAGGTATGCGTTATGTCGTTGTTCATTTCTTAGGCGGCGTCATATTAATGGCCGGTATTACTGCTCATGTACATGAAACAGGTTCAATTGTATTCACCGCAATGCAGGCAGATAGCGTTGCGACCTGGTTAATACTTTGTGGCTTTTTATTAAATGCCGGTGCACCTCCATTAACGGCGTGGTTGGCAGATGCCTATCCTGAAGCCTCATTTAGCGGTACTGTTTTTCTCAGCGCATTCACAACGAAGACAGCGGTGTATGTTTTATTACGCGGTTTTCCTGGCACTGAAATATTAGTCTTTATCGGTGTCTTCATGATTTTTTACGGCATCATTTATGCGCTACTTGAAAACGATATGCGTCGAATACTTGCTTATAGCATTATTAACCAGGTCGGTTTCATGATCACGGGTATTGGTATCGGTACAGAAATGGCATTGAACGGTGCTGCGGCACACGCGTTTACGCATATTATTTATAAAGCCTTGTTATTAATGTCTGCCGGTTCTGTTTTATATATGACAGGCAAACGTAAATGTACTGATTTAGGCGGCTTGATTCATTCCATGCCTGTGACAGCAATATGCGGCATTATTGGTGCATTGGCGATATCTTCATTTCCATTTACCTCCGGCTTTGTCAGTAAGTCTATGGTGACGCAATCGTCCATAGATCAACATATATTGTGGGTTTGGTTATTACTACAAGCTGCTTCTGCCGGCGTATTTTTACATGCTGGGATAAAATTCCCCTGGTTTGTATTTTTTCAAAAAGATAGTGGTTTAAGACCGGAAGAGCCACCGCTTAACATGCGAATAGCGATGATCTTTTTTGCTTTTGCTTGTGTCTTCCTTGGTGTATTTCCAGACGTGCTTTATTCAATGCTGCCTTATGAAGTGAATTATGTGCCTTATACTGCTGCACATATCTTGACGCAATTACAGCTGCTATTATTTTCAGGATTAGCGTTTTTCGTCATGCTGCCGTTAATGAAACGAACCTTAACCATTAGCCTCGATTTCGACTGGTTTTACAGGAAGTTTGGTAAGGTCGTTTCAGCGATTATTTTGCGAAACCTGTGCTTGCTTCAGGGCTGGCTCGGACAAACTATCTCTAATATTAAATTAATTGCACTGCTTGATAGTCAATTAAATAGCCGAATCTCGCTTGCTGCGGGCATGAGTTTGATATTACTTGTATTTTTATTTTCACTTGCCTACTTCATGGTATAGAACAGGAGTTTTTCCTACCTTTTCGAAGGTATGTTAATGCCTTAAAAAATACCTCATAGAGATAATATCTATTTGTTATTAGATTCTTTATATTCCCTACTACATGGACGTGTTCTCTTGAATGGAGACGGTCACGGAGGAACACGCGCTATGGACGGCGCACTATAAATTGTCCAAACTTCCTAATCTTCTGACTTTTCTTTTGCTGTTTTAATTACCGACTATTAGTTTAGATTAACTACTGGTAATTATGTTCGTTAAACCAGCTAATGGCATCTTTCAAACCTTCAGAGCCAGGTCGGTATTCATAGCCAAGCTTCTGTTTAGCCTTTTCGCTGGAAAAAAACATTTTCTTTTTTGACATTTTGACACTGTCTACCGTTGCCTGTGGTTCCTTCTTTGTAATACCGGCAATACGTTCCATTATCCAGGCGATAGGCAATACCAGATTGTGTGGCAGTTTAATCGTTGGCGGGGACATGTTCTGGCTTAGGCAGATATATTCAAGTATCGATGCTAATGTCATATTGTCACCACCAAGAATATAGCGTTCTCCAATTTCGCCTTTTTCCATTGCCAGTAAATGACCGTTAGCAACATCATCAACATGAACAATATTTAAGCCTGTATCAACATAGGCTGGCATTCTTCCTCTAATAGTATCAAGTACAATCCTGCCAGTAGGTGTTGGTTTAATATCTCTTGGGCCGACTGGTGTAGATGGGTTAACAATTGTGATTGGAATAGAACGTTCTTTGATTAATTCTTTTACTGCTTCTTCAGCCAGGTATTTTGAACGCTTGTAGTGACCGGTCATATTATCAATAGATACTGGCGTTGTTTCATCAGCAGGGGAGCCGTCAGAATTTAAACCTAATGTTGCAACGCTACTGGTATAAACAATTTTTTCAATATTAGCGTCAGCCGCGGCAATCATTAAATTGCGGGTTGCATCAACATTGGTTCTATACATGTTTTCCGGATCAGGAATCCACAAGCGATAATCAGCAGCAAGGTGATATAAATGATTGCAGCCATCAACAGCACGTTTTAATGAGTCAATATCATTCAAGTCGCCTTCAATAATATCCAGCTCAAGACCGTTAAAGTTGCGTTTATCGGAGTCAGGGCGGACAAGCACACGCACATCGTGCTCTTTTTTAAGCAATAAATGCATGACGGCAGAGCCGACAAAACCATTTGCTCCTGTTATTAATGTTTTCATAGAACCTTATTATTTTTGGAATCTTGCCATATTAAAAAGGCAGGCAGTATCATCATAGTCGATATCATCATTGAGGCAAGGCCTACTGTTAATAACAGTCCCATACTGGCTGTACCGGAATGAGAAGAAAATGCCAGATTACCAATACTACAAATCGTTGTTAATGAGCTAACAAAAACACCGCGTGTAGAGCTGGTCATGAAAATGTTTTTGTTTTGCCCTTGTTCCTGACGGAAGCGATCAACAATATGTATACCACT
>JBMZNW010000113.1:0-6760 GCA_049619915.1 Gammaproteobacteria bacterium | reverse complement strand
ATTGTTGATGGCAAAGCTTTAGTAATGGCAAAAATTGAAAAGCCATCTGCGGTGAAAAATATTGATGATATAATCCAAGCTGCTGATGGAATAATGATTGCAAGAGGTGATCTGGGTGTTGAAATTGGTGATGCAGCATTACCACCTGTACAAAAAAGTTTAATTAAAATGGCGCGTAGCATGGACCGCGCGGTTATTACCGCAACACAAATGATGGACTCCATGATCGAAAACAAAATTCCAACTCGCGCTGAAGTGTTTGATGTTGCTAATGCCGTTATTGATGGAACAGATGCCGTCATGTTGTCCGGTGAAACCAGTATTGGCCAAAACCCGGATAAAGTTGTTAAAGCAATGTCGCGTGTATGTGAAGAAGCAGAAAAGCAACGCAGCGTTCGTATTTCAGATCATAGACTTAATCAACGCTTTGAAACTATTCCTGAAGCGATTGCCATGTCTACCATGTATGCTGCAAATCATGTTGGCGCAAAAGCAATATGCGCCTTAACAGAAACAGGTAGCACTTGTTTATGGATGTCGCGTATTAGCTCGGGTTTACCTATTTTTGCATTTACACGACACATAGCTACACGCAGAAGAGTATCGTTATACCGAGGTGTCTATCCGATCAAGTTTGATATTACGCATACTGATCCGCTAGAGGCAAATAAAGAAATGATCGATCAGATGGTCGAAGAAGGCATAGTAGAAGAAGGCGACTTTGTTATCATCACAAAAGGCGATCTGCGCGGGAAACGCGGTGGCACGAACAACATGAAAATTATTCAAGTAGGACAAGCATTGGAACATACTCTTTAAATAAGAGTTATCTTTAAATCAACAGCGTTAACGGGGCAAATATAATGAGCGCAGCAGAACTAGAAGCAACAGCAAAAGCAATGGTAGAAACAGGCAAAGGTATTCTTGCTATCGATGAAAGCACACCAACAATCGGTAAACGATTCGATACGATTAACCTCGAATCAACAGAAGCGAATCGCAGAAACTACCGTGATTTATTAATTACCAATCCAGGTTGCAATGAATATATTAGCGGCATGATTCTTTTTGATGAAACCATTCGTCAATCAACTAGCGATGGTGTTCCGTTTGCAAAAGCACTAGTTGACCAAAGCATCATGCCAGGTATAAAAGTCGATACCGGTGCAAAAGACTTTGCTCTACATCCCGGCGAAAAAGTCACAGAAGGTTTGGATGGCTTACGCGATCGTTTAGCAGAATATAAAGAGCTTGGTGCAAAATTCGCTAAATGGCGTGCGGTTATTACCATTGGCGATAACATTCCTAGCCAGGATTGTATTGATGCAAATGCGCACGCATTAGCACGTTATGCAGGCCTTTGTCAGGAAGCAGGTATTGTTCCTATGGTTGAACCAGAAGTATTAATGGATGCCGATAACACTATCGAACGTTGTTATGAAGTTACAGCAAAAACGTTAGCTACTTTATTTAGCACCTTAAAGAGCCAAAGTATCAGTATCGAGCACACAATTTTAAAAACCAATATGGTTATCTCTGGTAAACAATGTGCAACACAAGCAGATGTTCAAGAAGTTGCTGATCAAACTGTTAAATGTTTATTAGAAAACGTACCTAAAGAATTACCTGGTATTGTTTTCCTTTCTGGCGGACAAAGCGATGAACTAGCAACAGCTCATTTAAATGCAATGAATGCCAGCAACCCTGATTTGCCTTGGCCATTAAGCTTCTCTTATGGTCGCGCATTACAAGCGGCTTGTTTAAAAGCATGGGGTGGTAAAGAAGAAAATATTGAAGCAGCACAAAAAGCATTAACCCATCGCGAAAAATGTAACAGCCTTGCTTGTAAAGGTGAATACAAAGACGAAATGGAAAACGTTGCATAAGGTCTCGCCTGATGTCAGATATTCAACTTACTAAAGAAGCAAGCATTGCCTATCAGGCGTTTCAAGAAATGTGTGAAAGTAAAAACACGTATTTTAGCTTGCTAGAGAAAATTGATATCAAATACAAAGATGGCGGCGAAGCGAGTAATGATGAAACTGAGGAGCTATCAACGCTCCTCGCTTTTCATAGCGAGAAAGTCGCGGCATTCAATGACGCAATGTCAGCCGTAGAAGGCTTTGAAGCAAAAGAAGCATTAATAAAATTGATGTCTTGACACCTGATTTATCAGAAGCAACAAACAAAGCGAAGAACGAGCGGCGCTTTTGCTTCTCTGTGAGTTTCTTGTTAGCGCTCTAATCATTGCTAAACCCGTAATAACCATGATCCTCAGCATATGACTCCATAGCCTCTGAATCATGTGGATCGACAAGATCATAAAATTCTTCCGGGATATAGTGTGTCCGATGCGTAAAATGATCAGCCACGTTTGCAGAAGAAAGCTCCCCATAGCCATTAAGTTTTAGACCACATGCAGAGCAAGAAAATCTTGTTGGGATTACAGATTGTCGTACGATAATCTCATCGTCTTTATTCTCTATCTGCTCCTGACCGTAAGTATCACCTTGAACTGTCGCAATGCAACCGCATGCTGGGCAATTAACACGATGATGTTTTTTATGGGAGAGACTCTGGCCCAGCTCTTCTGCTCGTTCTTTTAGGTGATTTCTTTCAGTTTCTTCCTTTTCGATAAATACCTTTCGATAGGCTGCAATGGTGCTTTGTACTTTTGACTTTACTTCTTCCGCTACCTCAGCAATTACACCTTCAGCAACTTGTGCCTCATCATCCCCGAACAAACTTGTTAGGTTCTCTTCTTGGGATTCAGCTAATATTTTGCAACATTTGTAAAATCCGGCAATCCATTGCTGAGTGGAATATTCTTGGAATGCAGCAGAGCCAGAATGTAGTTCTTCATTTCTACGGCCAGTTAAAGCAGAGGCGAGTTTAACTTCATCTTCTGTAAAGTCTGGGATAAGGGTTTTGCACAAGCTAAGAACTTGGTTTGTGGCAATTGATCTTCTAGATACTTTTGCAGATCCCAATTCTAAAGCAATCAATAGGTATTTATGTTCTTTATCTGGTTCTGCGAGTAGTGTCGGACTGAAATTCGCGATGGCTGATCTTGCCAAAAGCTCTAGTCCCATAGCGCACCATAACCCAAAAATGTCATTCTCTCTGTCGCATTCAAAAGCTCTCTCAAAATAAAGCCTTGATTTAGTCCACAAGGACTCTCTATCCCAACTCATATCCTATCCCGTATATACTCTCATTAAGTTTCTGTTTTTATCAGACGCATTTACTCGTCCGCGGCCATGTAATGTGTTCCAGTTGTCTATAACAACTGCTTTGTTTCCTGTCCAATGTATAGATGTTGTTTCTATGTCATTCAGGCAGGCAGTAATTTTATTGTGGAATAATTTTGCATGGCCATTTACAGGCTTCATGCAATTGGAATCAAACTTAAAACCAGTAAGCGACTGGCTTCGGAAAAACAGTGAAGAATACTTCTTACCTTCAATGGTATCAATTATGTAAATGCTATCTCGCGCGTAATTAGTAACATCTTTACCTAATTCTGAGAAAACATCTGTTGTTAAAATAACATTCGTATAACTATCACTTTTATTAATCATCCCTAGAACAACATACCTTGCTGGTAATAACCAAAATGCCAAATCTGTGTGCAAGGGGAACTCTGCGTAACCATACACATTAGAAAATGTGCCTCTTGTAGAGTTACTTCCATTTGACGGTCTTAGGTTAAATATATATTCCCCATTAGGATGCGGTCTTATTTGGCCTAACTGATTTGCTATCTCAGCAAGATCATCCGGAGACCTCAGTCCTTTGATCTCTAACCAACCCTTTTTTTGCAATGCTCTAAAGTCGATCATTTGCAAATTCGTCGAATGTCATTTTTTTTGACTCTAACTAGAAGTTATAGGGCACTTTGTCCGATAATGTATTATATATTTCGAAAGGTAACATCATGGAAAGCTTCCTTGTTTCAATAAGACAAGTATTAAATGAATTATATTGTCTATTTATCAAGGGTGTCCACTTGAAGTATAGGAAATACAAATGCCGCGTTTGCATAGATGCAAGAAAGTGACGACTATTTGCCATATCCAACCCATGAAAGTTGGAGGCTCACTGAATACGATTAAGAATTAATTATCATTCTTGGCTTTCTATCGCATTCTGCATGTTCGTTGCAGAATCCATTAACATGCCTTCTGCTTCTTTTGCTTTATCAATGGCATCAGTTTGTTCTTTCCAGACATGATCTTTTTTTGCTTCGGCACTGTTATCGCTTTCGTTGGAGCACGCTATAAGACAAGAGCATGAAAATATTAACAACGTTATTTTGATAAATGTTCCCATGGCTATCTCCTCTTTCTATTTGTAGTTTCTATTATAAGATTAGCTTATCTCGTGCTTCTTCGTACTTAGCGGCAGTATTATTAATCACTTCTTCTGGCAGCTTTGGCCCAGGTGCTTTTTTATCCCAGTCTAATGTTTCCAAATAGTCTCTTATATACTGTTTATCAAAACTCGGTGGACTTGTGCCAACCTTATATGATTCTACTGGCCAGAATCGTGAAGAATCCGGTGTTAATACTTCATCAATTAAAAACAGTTCGTCATTTTCATCAAGACCAAATTCGAACTTTGTATCGGCAATAATAATATTTTTCGTATGTGCGTATTCGACAGCTTGCTTATAGATTTTAAGGCTAATATCACGCACCTTTTCAGCCAGCTCCTGCCCGATTAATTTCACTGTTTCTTCAAAGTCGATATTCTCATCATGATCACCGACATCTGCTTTTGTTGCCGGAGTGAAAATCGCTTCGGGTAATTTTTCTGCTTGTTGTAAACCAGCAGGTAAATTAATACCGCAAACTGCTCCAGTATCTTGGTAATCTTTCCAACCTGAACCAATAAGGTAACCGCGAATAACTGATTCAATAGGTAACGGTTTTAATTTGCGAACAACAATTGCACGGCCTTCCAGAACATCAAGTTCATCTGTTTCTTTAATGACATCTTTAACAGGAATATCCGTAAGATGGTTTGGAATAATATTTTCACAACGTTTAAACCAGAAATTTGAAACCTCGGTCAAGACGCGACCTTTACCAGGAATCGGATCGGGCAAGATAACATCAAAAGCAGATAAGCGATCACTAGTCACGATCAACATGTATTGATCATCAATATCATAAATATCTCTGACTTTACCGTTACTAATTAAAGGCAAGCTTTTTATATGTGAACGATAAAGAGCATCTTTTTTTTTCATAGACTATCAGCCTTATTTATTTTTTTGTTTCGCCCAGGAATCACGCAGTGTCACTGTGCGATTAAAAACCGGTTTGCCATCAGTGCTGTCTTTACTATCTACATTAAAATAACCGGTTCGTTCAAACTGAAAACTTTCTTCTGCTTTCGCATCTTTTAATGAAGGTTCAAGATACGCTGTTTCGCAAACTTGCATTGATTCAGGATTAAGAAAACTTTTCCAGTCCTGCTCATGTTTCTTACTATCCGGCTTAGGGTCGCTAAATAAACGATCATATAAACGCACTTCTGTCTTCAATGCTTGTTCTGCTGAAACCCAATGTATTGTACCTTTTACCTTCCGACCGTCAGGTGCATTGCCGCCTTTTGTTTCAGGATCATAAGTACAACGTAATTCAATCACTTCACCTGCATCATTCTTTATCACTTCGTTACAGGTTATGAAATAAGCATAACGTAATCGAACTTCGCGGCCTGGTCCTAAACGGAAAAACTTCTTCGGTGGATCTTCCATGAAATCATCTTGCTCGATATAAATTTCTTTCGAGAAAGGTAAAGAACGGCTTCCCATGTCAGGATCATTAGGGTGATAAGGCGCATCAAGCATTTCTACTTCGCCTTCTGGATAGTTTTCTATTACTACTTTAAGCGGTTTTAAAACAGCTAGTACACGTTTGGTACGTTTATCCAAGTCTTCTCTAACACAGTTTTCTAACACACCGACATCAATAACTGTATCGGTTTTAGTTAAACCAATACGATGACAAAAATCACGTATCGATTCAGGCGTAAAACCTCTTCGTCGCATTCCAGCGATCGTTGGCATACGTGGATCATCCCAACCAGAAACGAGACCTTCTGTTACCAATTCATTTAATTTACGTTTACTGGTTACCGTGTAATTTAAATTTAAACGCGCAAACTCAATTTGTTGTGGATGACATGGAACAGGTAGTTGATCTAAAAACCAGTCATACAATGGACGATGATCTTCAAACTCAAGCGTGCATAATGAATGCGTAATACTTTCCAGTGCATCAGAGATGCAATGTGTATAGTCATACATCGGATAGATACACCAGTCATTACCAGTACGATGATGTTCTGCTTTTCTGATTCGATATATCGCCGGATCACGCATATTCATATTTGGCGCAGCCATATCAATCTTTGCACGCAACAAACATTCACCTTCTGCAAACTCACCGGCACGCATGCGTTCAAATAAATCGAGATTTTCTTCTACACTACGATCACGGTGCGGACTTGGCTTGCCGGGTTCTTTTAACGTACCGCGATATTCACGGATTTCATCTGCTGATAGATGATCAACATACGCTTTACCATCACGAATTAATTGTTGGGCAAATTCATATAATTTCTCAAAGTAATCTGAAGCAAAGAAAAGACGATCTTCCCAGTCGAAACCCAACCACTTAACATCGCTTTGTATAGAGTCGGTGTATTCCACATCTTCTTTTTCTGGATTGGTATCATCAAAGCGAAG
>JBMZNW010000112.1:0-6790 GCA_049619915.1 Gammaproteobacteria bacterium | reverse complement strand
TTTCAGTTGCTGTTGGAGTTGGGTTTATTGCTCTCGCAGGGATAGCTGTTCAAGACAGTGTACTTATGATCGAATTTCTTAATAAAGCGGTCGATAAATTCAAAATTTCAAAACAAAAAATTACCAAAGAATATTTAATTGCCGATATCACAGAGGCTGCAAGTCAACGCGTTAGACCTATTATGATGACAACCTGTTCAACTATAGTGGGACTCCTTCCGATTATGTTTATTAATGGTACGGGCTCAGAAGTCATGACGCGTGTTGTAGCACCAATGATTGGCGGGATGATTAGTTCCACAGCATTAACGTTGATCGTTATTCCAGTTGTTTACTTTGTGTGGAAGAAATATGCACTTATACGTTAATTAGAATATTTTTTTAAACTTTATTAAAAATCAAAAAAATTAGGTAAAAAACATGAAGCTGAAAAAAGTGACAGCCACTATACGAACCGAAATGTTAGGACAAGTAAAAACAAAACTTAAAGAATTAGGTGTTCTTCATATCACTATTGATGGAGTCAGTGGGTATGAAAACCCAGATCGATTATTTGAAATGCCAGATCTAATTACACATATACGCGTAGAGATTTTATCAGAAGAAGCCGGCATAAAAAAAATAACTGATTGCATTGTTACGAATGCATATGCGGGAACTTATGATGATGGTGTTATCTCAATTTCACCTGTTGATGATGTAATTAAGATTAATCCTGGCGGTAAAAAACATTGTTAACAGCCTTGGTATATATAGAAAAAATACATCTCTTAAATTTATTACTCTTATTTTAATTATGAATAATAACTGGACACATAAAATAGCACGGTTACTAGTCAAAACATTAGTTAAGACGCCTGTAAAACCAAATCATATAACCACAGTAAGGTTGATAACAGGAATTATTGCATGCGTGATGTTTGCAACAGGTATCCGATATTGGGAAGTAATTGGCGGATTTATATGGATATTGTCTACCTTACTGGATTGTATTGATGGTGAGTTGGCTCGAATGCGGAATCAATGTAGCGAATGGGGACATAAATTCGATTATTTTAGTGACACTACAGTAACAGCTTTATTTTTTATTGGAATCGGAATAGGCGCTCGCGATGCAATTCCAGAATTATTAGCAGTGATATTGGGATTTGTTGCTGCTCAGAGCGTTGTAGTCGCAATAGTACTGGCCGAGCGGATAGATCAGCTTAAAGAAAAAGTAGGTGAAAAAGCTTATCCAGGAATTGCGGGTTTTAATTTCGATGATATTTTATTTTTATTTGCTTTAATCATATGGCTAGATTGGCAATTATATTTTTTAATAGGCGCTTCAATCGGCGCACCATTATTCGCATTACTTACCCGGCATAAACTACGTCAGATTAACTCAGGTTCTGGCGGATCATAATTATATATTTTTAAAAATTAAATATAGATAGAGGAAATTAATGAAATATTATGAATACAAAATCTAACACTGCTCCAACACAAGTATTTCCTTTAATACGACAATTTTCATATAGATTAACACCTGTTTTATTAAAAACATCAATAACACCCAATCAGGTTACAACCTTGTCTTTATTATTTGGGTTGTCAAGCGCTGTATGTTTTATGTTTGGGAATTATGTTTTAAACATCATTGGTTCATTATTACTTACTGTAAGTTATACGCTTGACAACTGTGATGGTGAAGTTGCACGTGTTAAAAATATGTCATCCGAATTTGGTGCTAAATTTGATGATATGGTCGATTGGATGGTTGATGCCAGTTTCTTTGCTGCACTTGGTTATGGAACTAGTCAACTTATGAACCAACCATTTTGGCTTTGGTTAGGTTGTGCAGCAGCAGCAGGTGCGTTTATCGATTACGTTGTTGACTTATTTTACTATGCTAGAAACGAAAAAAAGGACGACGCAATAACACGTGAAGAAAGAGCCATTGATTTTAAACAGCCAGTAAATATGACAGATTGGATGATTTACATCTTCCATAAATTATGCCGAGCTGATTTTTGCATTATTGTTTTGGTTTTATCTTTATCTAATGTGGTTTGGGTTTTGTTACCTTTTGCAGCAATTGGGGCACAGATATATTGGATTACAGATCTTTTTGAAAGAGCGAGAGGCTTTAGAACATGATTTATAGTTCAATTTTTTAAATCGATATATTTATTGATTATATATTTTAATTTGAGTAATAAAATGATTGAAGAATCATCTCAAATTAAATCTACCATAGACGACGATACCACTTATTTTTTATAGTAATTATGTTCATATCTGGCCGTTCCCTGATAATTCCCTGTTATCGGAAGTACCTTGCTATAATCATAATGAAAAAATAATATAAAAACAGGTAGTTACTGAGACAGGGCAGCCAAAATTGCGATATTTCTATGAAAATTTCCCTGTATAATTTGCATAAACAGGGAATAGGATACAGAGACTAGTTAGCTGCAGACTGCTACCACCGCCAATTACTAAGTAACTGAAAAATAAAATATAAAAAATAGTAAGTAGGCTGAGTTCCTCTTACATATTACCTCTGCTTCTATAGTATTTAATCTTATTATTTTAAACTTTCTTCTATCCTCTTGACCTTTAAATTAATCAGACTATGTTTAATGTGTTGGCGACTGGTGCTGCTGTGCAGTCAACCAAGTCTACCTTCAGGCTGAACTACCATCAGTCGTTGTCACCTTGGTAGGGTGGCTGAAGGGTAAGCCCTGATACAACTGTATACGCTACGCTGCCGTCGAGCGGTAAATCGGACGTTAAATTCCCGTATTCGGTCATGTTGATGGATAACTTATCTGGCTCGATTTCTCAAAGTACACGAGAAAGAGATAACGCCTTGCTAGGGCGTGAACTAAATACTGGACTTTTAATTAAGTCCGCCGGCGGACGATATTATTGGAGAATCAGACAATGATTCGCATTAACATCAAAGCCAAAATAGAAGTAGATACAAAACAAGTCATCCGTTCACTCGTATTTCTTGCGTTGATTCTACTTTGAATTGAAGGGGCTCTTAGGAGTCCCCTCTTTTTATTCTCAAAGCAGGCCAATAATATGATTTACTTCGTTTAATAATATGAATAACATTTATATAAATACATGTAAGAATATGTGACTGTAGTCCAGTATCTTTCTTATGATAGTACGAGCTGGAAAATCTTTTGGATGTAGTATTAAAATTTACACCGTGAAACTAAGAGACATTCGATTCGAATGCTTCAAAATCAAAAGGTTTTAATTGGCCTAACTTAACAGCCTTATTGGTATAATACAGATCATAATTTGCCTGCATTTTAAGCCAGCTTTCGGCTGAGCCACCAAGTACTTTAGATAACCGAATTGCCATTTCTGGTGAAACATTACTCTCTTGATTCACCAATCGATTAAACGTTGGTCGAGAGACTTTTAGACGTCGGGCAATCTCGCTACGTGATACTTTCCCTTCATAAGGTTTAAGATAAATCTCATCAATGAATTCACCCGGATGAGGTGGATTGTGTTGTTGATAACTCATTTAATGATAATCCTCATAATTGACAATATGGGCATCACCGTTTTCAAACTGAAAGGTTAAACGCCAATTTCCACTGACTTTGATACTCCAGATATGTTTACGATTACCTTTCAGTTCGTGTAATTGCCAACCTGGTTTATCCATATCGCTAATAACCTCGGCAACATTTAGCATTGCCAATTGCATCCGTAATTTATTTGCATGCGTGGATTGAATACCTTTAGTGGTGCCTTTGGTAAAAAAAGTTTCCAGACCTTTGTGTTTAAAATCTTTAATCACTATTTAGTGTATCATGTTGCGTAACGAGTTACAAGCGATCATGGTTATTAGAAGCTAATGCTATACATCAAACCCGCTAAGCGCTTTTTACATTAACTTCTTTAACTATCTTCTTCTTTATCTTTTTCTTCGGCTTCGCTTACTACACGAACTTTCATTTCTATACGTTCTAGTGGATTGTCATATCGATCTCTTTTCTGCAAAACAATTTTGTCGGCGACTTCCATACCGCTGATGACTTCTCCGAAAACAGTATATTGTCTATCCAGAAAAGGAGAATCTTTTACAACAATAAAAAATTGCGAGCCGGCACTGTCTGGGTGCTGTGAACGTGCCATGGAAAGAATACCTCTTTTATGCGATTTTTTATTAAACTCTCCTTTAACTTGATGGCCTGGACCACCTTGGCCGTACTTTGATTTATCGGTGCCTTTCGTATTCGGGTCACCGCCTTGAATCATAAAACCGGGAATAACACGATGAAAAATAGTGCCGTCGTAAAACCCTGACTTAGCCAGCGTTAAAAAATTCTCAACGTGTTTTGGCGCTACATCAGGAAAAAAACGTAACTCAATATTACCGAGATTGGTTTCAATAACCGCGTTGGGCGTTGTTTCTTCTGCAACAACATTATTGCAAAGAGCAACGAAGACTAAACCGAAGATGACTTTTTTAAGACTTTTGATAGACACAATAAATCTCCATTACGTTAGTGATATTCTTTAAATTAATAGGTAAGAATAGTATCGGAAACAGAATCGCATGTCACAACATGCAATTCATATTATTATTAGCCACTATGCAAAAGCTTGAACACTTACTACAAATAGACAACAACTCTATCTGGCATCCTTATACGGCCTTATCGTCGGATTTACCGGTTTATCATGTTGAATCTGCCAATGGCGTTCGTTTGATGTTATCGGATGGGCGAGAATTAATCGATGGTATGGCTTCATGGTGGAGTGTTATTCACGGTTATAACCAGCCGGAAATGAATAAAGCGCTGGAAGACCAAATGAAGAACGTGGCGCATGTTATGTTTGGTGGCTTAACACACACACCGGCAATTGAATTAACCGAGCTGCTTCTCGCCATAACGCCTGAACCTTTGGATGCTGTGTTCTATTCTGATTCGGGTTCTGTTTCTGTTGATGTTGCAATGAAAATCGCAATTCAATATTGGAATGCGAAAGGCGAATCACAAAAACAGAAATTCATAAGCCTTAGACACGGTTATCATGGCGATACGTTTGGTGCGATGTCGGTTTGTGATCCGGAAACTGGGATGCATAGTTTGTTTAAGGATGCGATGCCAAAACAAGTGTTTGTTGAACAGCCGCAATGTCGTTTTGGCGAAGCTTGTTTAGAAGAACATATTGCGCCATTGAAACAAGCATTAGATGAACAGAGTAATAATATTGCTGCATTAATCATGGAGCCTGTTGTTCAAGGTGCAGGCGGTATGTGGTTTTATTCCGCAGACTATGTAAAACAGGCGCGTGAACTCTGTGATCAATACAATGTGTTATTAATCTTTGATGAAATCGCAACGGGTTTTGCCCGGACTGGAAAACTGTTTGCTTGTGAACATGCGAATGTTGTTCCCGATATTATGTGTGTTGGTAAAGCGTTGACGGGTGGTTATCTTTCTTTAGCGGCAACATTAACAAAAAACGAAATACATAAAACAATTGATGCAGGTGAGCCGGGTGTGTTTATGCATGGGCCAACATTTATGGCAAATGCCTTAGCCTGTACAGCAGCATTAACTAATATTCGTTTATTACTCGAATCAAATTGGCAAGAAAATATTCAGCGTATTGAAGCCGGTTTAAAACAAGGTTTATCTGCCTGTAAGGATTTAGCCTGGGTGAATGATGTGCGAGTTTTAGGCGCAATTGGCGTCGTCGAATTAAATGAAGCGGTGGATATGAAAACAATTGTGCCGCAGTTTGTCGAAGCCGGTGTCTGGGTGCGCCCCTTCGGTAAGCTGGTTTATGTTATGCCGCCTTATATTATTAGTGACGATGATTTAGCTTTCCTTACAAAGGCCATGACCAATATCGTTTCGAAGTTAGAGTGTTAAAACGCGCTGCGAATTGATAACATCGCGCTCCTGACTTGAAAGTCAGTCTTTATGGTGGCCCATGCCGGTCCCCTCGCAACACGAAATTGTGAACCCCGCCAGGTCCGGAAGGAAGCAACGGCAGCAGTGGATGTGTGTGCCGGGGTAGGGACGGTGTGGGTCGCCCCCATAAATATATGTCTATTTTGCAAGGTATATTGAGTACTTGCCGCGAAGCATTGCTCATGTATGATCAATGCCTAAATTCAAATATCATCATTCAAAATCATCTTTATATAAAAATAAAATAATACATGAGTTATCAAGTACTTGCGCGCAAATGGCGGCCTCGAACATTTCAAGATATGGTCGGCCAGTCACATGTCTTAAAAGCCTTGGGAAATGCATTGGATCAAGACCGATTGCACCATGCTTATTTATTCACCGGGACGCGAGGCGTTGGTAAAACCACGCTGGCGAGAATATTGGCGAAATGCCTGAATTGCGAAAAAGGTGTGAGTTCAACACCTTGTGGCGAATGTGATGCTTGTGTATCAATTGATGAAGGACGGTTTATTGATTTAATTGAAGTCGATGCCGCTTCGCGCGCGAAAGTCGATGAAACGCGTGAGTTGATGGACAACGTTCAATACGCACCGACGAATGGACGTTATAAAGTCTATCTCATCGACGAAATTCACATGTTCTCGAATCATAGTTTTAATGCCTTATTAAAAACGCTGGAAGAACCACCTCCGCATGTAAAGTTTTTATTGGCGACAACAGAGCCGAAAAAATTACCGGTTACCATTTTATCTCGTTGTTTGCAATTTAATTTAAGTCATTTAAGCAATGACCAAATTGCCAAACAAATTGAAATGATTCTGTCGCAGGAATCCGTGAAGTTTGAT
>JBMZNW010000111.1:6571-6930 GCA_049619915.1 Gammaproteobacteria bacterium | reverse complement strand
TAAGCTTGAAGAGATATTAGTTGAATACAGTGTGCAGAAGAATGAAATAGATAAGATTAACCATGAGAACATTCAAGACGTAAGACAGATCATCGAAAAATACAGCGCTTATGGAGATTTCAATCTGGGCGGTGTTTCTATGATTACCGATGACATGATCACGTATATAAAAAATGATCTGATCATTTTTGGTGTCGGTGTTTTCTTGTTTCTTGTTGGCATGTTGACCATTATTTTTCGCAAGTTTAGGTGGGTATTGTTACCTCTACTAAGTTGTTTTTATGCTGGGCTATTGATGCTCGGTTTTCTCGGTTTTGTTGGCTGGCATGTCACGGTCATTTCTTCAAACTTTATTTCCT
>JBMZNW010000111.1:3195-6561 GCA_049619915.1 Gammaproteobacteria bacterium | reverse complement strand
TTTTTTAAAAAGGTTAATGTTAAATAGGTTATATATATTATTATGAGAAAATTAAAAATGATACCTTGCCCTAAATGTGGCAATGACTTTCCTGAAAAAAGCCAACATGAATTGGTTCTGGAAACCGCATGTAAGATGGTTTGGCCTTGTTTTTATACGGCACTGACAACCATCATGGCGTTCAGCTCGCTTGTAGTTAGCGGCATCAAGCCTGTTATCGATTTTGGCTGGATGATGACGATAGGTTTAAGTGTAACTTTTCTCACTTCCTTCATTCTATTCCCAGCTTTACTGTCTTTGATGTCCAGAACATCAGAAAAGCTTAATCCAAGAGATGAGTTTCAATTTACTCCGAAGCTAGCAAGTTTAACGGAAGCGCATGGCAATAAAGTATTAGTCATCACGGTTCTGCTTGCTGCTATTAGTACTTTTGGTATTACTAGACTGGAAGTCGAAAACAGTTTTATTAACTACTTCAGTGAAGATACTGAGATATATCAAGGCTTGAGATTAATTGATGAAAAGCTCGGCGGCACTACACCGTTGGATATTATTTTGACGCTGGATGGAGAAGAGGAAGCTAGCGTCGAAGAAGAAGGCGATGATGAATTTGAAGATTTCGATGCCTTATTCGGTGGCTTTGGTGATGAAGGAAATAGTGGTAACGATAGTTGGTATACGCCGGAACGCATAGACACGATTAAAGTAGCGCATGATTATTTAGAGTCTCAAACGGCCGTAGGTAAGGTGTTGTCACTTGCTTCTATTATCCGAGTAGGAGAAATCATAAATGAGGGTGAGTTTGATGCATTTGAACTGGCGCTTGTGAGCAAACGCATGCCGGCAGAATTAAAAGAAAGCATGATTAAACCTTATGTTTCTGAAGAACATAATGAAGCACGGATTAGCATACGCATTTTGGATTCGTTAAAGGATTTAAGACGAAAAGAGCTGCTTGAACGAATCAAAAAAGAGCTGGTTGAAGAAACGCAACTGAGTGAAGATAAAATCAAAGTCACCGGTATTTTGGTGCTCTACAACAATATGCTGCAAAGCTTGTTTAAGTCACAAATCCTGACGCTTGGCGTAGTTATGGCGGGTATTGCCTTAATGCTAGTCATTTTATTCCGCTCTATTTCTTTAGCTATTATCGGTATTGTTCCAAATGTCTTGGCGGCCGCGATTATTCTCGGTTTAATGGGTTTGTTACGAGTCCCGCTAGATATGATGACGATTACCATTGCGGCAATAACGATAGGCATAGCCGTCGATAACAGCATCCACTATATCTATCGCTTCCGTGAAGAATTTGGGCAGACTCGTGACTATGTAAAAACCATGCATTATTGCCATGCCAATATTGGTAAAGCCGTTTTTTATACCGCGATTACTATTATTATCGGTTTTTCAATTTTGGTGTTGTCGAACTTCATACCAACAATCTATTTTGGTTTATTAACCGCGTTAGCAATGTTTATTGCCCTATTTGCGGCTCTGACGTTATTGCCAAAATTAATCCTAATCTGGAAACCATTTAATTAAATTCTTCTTAAACAGTAACTTGTAGTTTCTTTTTAAAGTGAAAGAACTATAAGTGCTTGTTTAAAATGACAAAACTTGCAGATAAAGTCACAAGATAAATACTTTCTATCAGTGGCTAATCTTATTACAATACGTCCCTCTCGAAGGTTAGGGGCTATTTGATAATAAGAAAGGAATGAAATCGAAATATTTCTGAACTACTCAGCCTATAAACGGGTCGACTAAATAAATAACTAAAAAATAGAGGTAATGTATGAAAAGCAGGGTAATGAAATCACTGTTTTTATCTTTGATAATTGCGATAACTAGTCCGTTAGCAATGGCAGCACTAACACCAGATGCTGTCGTCAAAGAAGCTTCAAGCGGTGTAATTGAAAGAATAGAAAGTGAACGTGCAGCGTTGGAAGCGAACCCTGAGCAGATTTACGCTTTGGTTAATGAACTTGTTGTTCCTCATTTTGATTTTGTTAGCATGTCAAAGTGGGTATTAGGCAAAAACTGGAAACAAGCGAGTGCAGAGCAGCGTACTAATTTTGTAGACCAATTCCAAACTTTGCTTGTAAGAACATATTCTTTTGCATTACTTCAATACTCTGGTCAGGAAGTAAAATACTATCCAGTAGAACAGAGACCAGATACGAATCTTGCCGTAGTCAAAACTGAGTTAGTCAGTGAAGGTTCGAAACCTTTTCCAGTTGCTTATCGTATGCATCAGAAGGACGAAGCATGGAAAGTGATTGATGTTGCTGTTGATGGTGTGAGCCTGATCTCGACTTATCGAGGTTCATTCACTTCGCAAATCAAAAAAGAAGGTATTGATTCGCTGATTCAGAAGCTTATTGATAAAAATGCCAGATTAGCGAAAAACTTGGCAAAATAATAAAAATAAGTGAAGTAAGAGTTAACGCAGCCGGGCAATGCCCGGTTGTTTGTTTTAAGCGATTGTGAAATAGGCATTTGAAATACGCATTGAAAAAATAATCACTTGTCCTGCCCTTTTGTTTTATCATAAGCATTTTATTTTTAGACAATAAATTATGGAACCAGAAATTATTAAAGAAATGATTGAGTCCGGCCTGCCCGGCGCCGATGTCGTTATCGATGGTGATGGCTGTGCGCTTCAAGCGCGTATCGTCAGTGAACAATTTCAAGGTTTAAATATGGTTAAACAGCATCAGATGGTTTACCAGACGCTCGGCGATAAAATAGGTGCAGATATTCATGCACTTTCTTTACAAACATATACCCCTGAAGAATGGGAAAAACAAAAATGAAACTATGCCTAACATGGCGTAGTCGAGAATTATAAATAATGGATAAACTTATTATTCAGGGCGGTACACCTTTGACGGGTGATATCTACATTTCCGGTGCCAAGAACGCGGCACTGCCCATTCTTGCTTCTGCATTATTGACTGATGAAACAATGACGATTGGTAATGTGCCGCACCTGCATGACATAACGACAACGATAGAGCTGTTAGGTTTAATGGGTTCGCAGATCACCGTCGATGAAAAAATGCGCGTTGAGCTTGATAACAGCAACGTCAATAATTTCTTCGCGCCCTATGAATTAGTCAAAACCATGCGTGCCTCTATTTTGGTATTAGGTCCGTTGCTAGCGCGTTATGGCAAAGCCGATGTTTCATTACCGGGTGGTTGTGCGATTGGCTCTCGACCAGTAAACCTACACCTTCAGGGACTATCTGCAATGGGAGCAGATATTGTTGTTGAGGGTGGTTATATCCGTGCGACAGCAGAACGATTAAAAGGCGCGCATTTAGCATTGGATATCGTTACTGTTACCGGGACAGAAAATTTAAT
>JBMZNW010000111.1:0-3185 GCA_049619915.1 Gammaproteobacteria bacterium | reverse complement strand
GGCTGCAACGTTGGCTGACGGTATCACCGTTATTGAAAATGCAGCAAGAGAACCGGAAGTGACCGATCTGGCTAATTGTTTAAATAAGATGGGCGCAAAAATTTCCGGTGCAGGTACTGATCGTATTGAGATTGAAGGTGTCGAAAGTCTGCATGGTACGAACTACGACATTTTGCCTGATCGAATTGAAACGGGGACGTATCTTGTTGCAGCAGCAATGACAGGCGGTAGTGTGCGTTTAAAAAATACTCAGCCAAAACTACTTGAATCTGTTTTAGCAAAATTAACAGAGGCGGGTGCGAAAATTGAAATTGAAGAAAATGCAATTTCATTAGATATGCAAGGTAAGAAGCCAAAGGCTGTCGATATACATACTTCGCCATTTCCAGGTTTCCCGACTGATATGCAAGCACAGTTTACCGCGATGAATTGTATTGCTGATGGTAGTGGCGTTATTACTGAAACGGTATTTGAAAATCGTTTTATGCACATACATGAATTGCAGCGTATGGGTGCTGACTTAAAACTGGAAGGTAATACAACCATTACTGATGGTGTGGAAACTTTGACTTGTGCACCAGTTATGGCAACGGATTTACGTGCATCTGCCAGCCTTGTATTAGCCGGTTTGGTTGCAGAAGGTGAAACGGTCGTCGAGCGTATTTATCATATTGACCGTGGTTATGAAATGATCGAGGAAAAATTGTCACAGTTAGGTGCGAATATTAAAAGAGTGCCAGACTAAATTATTATTAGTCATCATTATTAGACAGACGAATTATTAAACTCATTTATTTATGTCAGACAAAATTACAATTGCTGTTTCCAAAGGCCGAATTTTCGAGGATGCACTGCCATTGCTCGCTAAACTGGATATCGTACCACTTGAAGATCCG
This sequence comes from Gammaproteobacteria bacterium, assembly GCA_049619915.1. Classification (GTDB taxonomy): domain Bacteria; phylum Pseudomonadota; class Gammaproteobacteria; order Eutrophobiales; family Eutrophobiaceae; genus UBA7359. The sequence goes on along the minus strand of JBMZNW010000111.1, from coordinate 2,289 downwards.
AATAAGACACGCAAACTGGTGTTGGAAACAAACCAAGCTAATATTCAGTTATTAGTTATTCGCGCAACTGATGTGCCGACATACGTTGAACGTGGTGCAGCAGAATTAGGCATCTCCGGCAAAGATGTTTTAATGGAATACTCTGGCGATGATCTTTATGAACCTGTTGATTTAGGTATTGCCAAATGCCGCATGATGTTAGCCGGTCTTAAAGATGCAAAGCCAATCGTTGATCGGCCACGCGTTGTAACTAAATATACAAACATCACTAAAAACTACTTTGCCGAACGTGGCCAGCAAGTAGAAATAATTAAATTGTATGGTTCAATGGAGCTTGGACCTGTTCTCGGTTTATCAGATTGGATTGTGGACTTGGTCGATACAGGAAACACCTTAAAAGCAAATGGCTTGGTAACGCTGGAACACATTGCAGATATCAGTTCGCGCTTGGTTGTAAACAAAGCCGCAATGAAAATGAAAAACGCTACCATTAAACCGATCATCGATCAGCTTTCTGAGATTGTTGACTCGCAATGATAAAAAGCTTTAATAGTTCAGCAGAAAATTTCGATTCCTTATTACAGTCGCTTTTATCATCGACTGATGAACCAGATAGTGCTGTTGTCGAAATCGTTTCTGAAGTTATTGCTGATATACGCTCGCGTGGTGATGAAGCATTACTCGAATACACCAATCAATTTGATCGCCGAACTGCAACATTAGATTCGCTGGAAATTTCAAAAACAGAATTGGACGAAGCATTAAATCGTATACCTGATGATTTACGTCAAAGTCTCGAACATGCAGCAAAACGCGTACGTGAGTTTCACGAAAAGCAAAAGCAGACGACATGGACTTATGAAGATGCTGAAGGCAACATCCTCGGACAAAAAGTCACACCATTAGATCGTGTCGGTGTTTATGTACCCGGTGGTAAAGCTGCTTATCCTTCATCTGTGTTAATGAATGTTATGCCTGCACATGTTGCCGGCGTTAAAGAAATTATTATGGTCGTGCCAACGCCGGATGATGTCAGAAATGATCTGGTCTTAGCTGCTGCTGCTATTGCCGGTGTTACCCGTGTTTTTTCAATTGGTGGTGCTCAAGCTGTTGCAGCGTTAGCCTATGGAACAGAATTAGTACCTAAAGTCGATAAGATAGTGGGGCCGGGAAATATTTATGTGGCAACAGCAAAACGAGAAGTCTTCGGCGTTGTTGGTATTGATATGATCGCCGGGCCTTCTGAGGTTGTTATTGTTGCTGATAGCAGCGCAAACTCTGACTGGGTTGCGATGGATATGTTTGCTCAGGCGGAACACGATGAACAAGCCAGCGCTATTTTGATCTCAGCCGATGCAGACTTTATTAAACAAGTAGAAAACAGTATCGAAAAACTCTTACCGGAAATGGAAAGAGCAGACATTATTAAAGCTGCATTAATGAATAATAGCGCTTTGATAAAAGTCGATGATCTTAAACAAGCTATTGAAGTGGTGAATACGATTGCACCGGAACATCTTGAACTTGCTGTTGATGATCCTGATGCACTACTGGATGATATCAGACATGCCGGCGCTATCTTTATGGGACATTACTCAGCGGAATCACTAGGTGATTATTGTGCCGGGCCTAACCATGTTTTACCGACTGCAAGAACAGCACGTTTTTCATCACCATTAGGTGTTTATGATTTTCAAAAACAATCATCAATTATTAAGTGTGCAGAGAAGTCTGTCGCCAGTATTGCTGACACGGCATCTGTACTTGCACATGGTGAAGGTTTAACGGCGCATGCGAAGTCAGCTGAATATCGTCGCAATTCATAGATAACTTAGCACAAATGATCGAAGATCAAATCAAAAAGCTCATTAAGCCCGCTATCCTTGAAGCAAAGGCTTATCACGTTCAAAAGTCAGAAGGTTTAATTAAACTTGATGCAATGGAAAACCCTTATATATGGACGGATGAATTAAAGTCTTCCTGGGCTGAGTATATGCAAAAGGCGGAATTAAACCGTTATCCGGATGCCAGTACCAGTGAATTACGTGAAAAGTTAGCTGCTATGTTTGATCTACCAGAAGGTATAGAAATGCTTTTTGGTAATGGTTCTGATGAGTTAATTCAGATCATCATGTTGGCATTGAATAATCAGTCTAATGTCATCATGGCACCTGAACCGGGTTTTGTGATGTACCGTTTACTCGGTTCATTACTGCAATTGGATTATGTTGGTGTGCCGTTGAACAATGACTTTTCGCTTAATCTTGATGACATGCTAAAGGCCATTGA
>JBMZNW010000110.1:0-6944 GCA_049619915.1 Gammaproteobacteria bacterium | reverse complement strand
AGCTTGTAATTCCATTTCCAACAAAGTCACTTGCCTATGATGATTCGCATTCCAGACGAGATACAGAAAATGACTCACGCCTTCGAGCATTAAACAAAACTCAGAATGCTTTCCCTGCTTTATTAAATTAATCGGATGGTTGTTTTCAAGGTGTTGATATACTTCTTTCGAAATATACAAAGACAGATCTAAACCATCTTCATACTCTGCGATTAATAATCGTTCATTATTATTTGTTGAACTATCTGCCGACAAATAATCCGCAAGAATCTTATCTGTGATTAAAAAGTCATTAACAGAATGTTCGACCTCTATTTCATAGATGGTCTGTAATTGCTGCTGAAAGTAGTCCAGAGCGATGACGGCTTTCCTTGTTAATGTGATTTCCGACTAATAGGAAAGGTTAGAATGCCTTTTTCCTGTAGCTTTTGTTTTGCATAATCGCTACCGCTATTAAGCCAGCTTTCATAAAGATCGAGTACATCTCTATCATCAAGCAAATCACTACTTTCACTGACTTCGGTTAAGACATCAACATAATTCATAAAATGTGAAGCGAGATCATGGAAAACAGGATTTAAACTTTTATCCGGTATCGTACGCGGAGTTTTGTCAGCGAGATAACTATAAGCACTACCGCCCATCGAAACAAAGTAATCAAGTCCTACAGCTGAGCGTTGTAAACTCGCTGCAAAAAAACCAGATGTAAATAAAGCCATGTCTCCAAGCTTTCTAAAACAGGCATTACGTTCTTCATCAGAAATAGCTTCAACCGCATCTTTATAAATAAAAGCCAAAGGTTTAGATGACATACCCTCTTCTTCAACTTCAAATACATTTTCAGAAAGTGTGTAATACGTTAATAGGTTAACAATATAGACAACGGTTTCTTCATTCAGGTGGACATGTTGGTGATTGATGGCGTCATGAATAGCATCGTTAAAGTATTCATTCACGTTAAGGTCGGTAATTAACTTAACATCATCTTCTGTATACGACATAAAACCTCCTGCAAATACTTAGATGTATTTAGCCATCCAGTTATAGATGGTATCGGCTAAAAGTTTAATGTGCTTTAGAAGATATCAAACTTTTTTATCGAAAGGGAAGTTAGCACTCTTTGGCAGATGCTGATAATTATGCTTGAACTAAAATAATTTTAATGCCTCTTAATAATGCATCAGTCAACATTATGAAACAACGTTAAATAGTTCCTCTAAGGCATATTTACCACTTTGATCAATTCGGTAACTCATTAAAAATGAAAGACTTATTGGGGAAATATTAATTAATTTGAAAATGCTAAATTGAATAGCTAGTATCTATTAAAAGAGTTCTTGGTTTTGAGAAAAGCCATCAGAGATTTCAGTTTACTATAGTTACGGATGATATTAAATGTTAACGAATCTAAATTCTCTAGAGAAAAAAATTGAAGAACGTATGGGTGTTTTACCCTCGTTTTTTTTAATTGCTAAAAACTCTCCGGATACTATGGGGCAATTATGGCAATATGCTGAAAATGCATATCTTAATTTTCCATTGCCTTCGCTTATAAAAGAACAAATATTTACTTACCTATCAAAATTTTGTACTAACAATTATTGTTTTTCTCGACACGCCGCATTTCTTCTAGGTAACGGTCATATATCAGGCGACAAAGAATGTGCGCCGATGAAAATTAATGAATTTATAAAATTATATTCTGCTCCGTTACCAACAGAGGAAGATATAAACGATGCTATTAATCACTTAGCTTTATGCAAAGAAGATAATAATAAGTTATTAAATACGGATGAATTTAATAAATCATTCATTTTATGTTCAATACCTGTGTTTTTATTTTTACGTGATCAAAAGAATGAGTCTTATCAATATAATTTATATTTAGAGTGTAAGAATTTATTAATTGATGTGTTAGGCAGCGAGCTATACAACAAACATTACTTTTTTTTGATGTTTATTGATAGCGCACATTCTTGGACCTTGTTACATCCGGAAATTGCAATAGATGACGATGTACGAGAACTATTCAAACGTCATCCGGAGCTCAGCGAAATCGTAGAAAATATATCACTTACTAACCAGGAAAATATTGAAACGAATTACAGAAATAGAATTGCACTAGACTCATTAAAAGCCGGCGTTTGGGACTGGGATATAACGAATGAAACATTGGTATGGAATGAACAGATGTATGAAATATACCAGATAAAAAGTGAAAACATATCGAACTGCGATGGCTGGGGAAAATATATACACCCTGAAGATTTTGACAATATAAAGTCGAAGTTATTTGCTGCATTAAATGGCACAGGTTCATCTTTTGATTCTGAATTTAGAATACTGATAAATGATAATGAATCACATCATATCAATGTGAATGCAGAAATTTCACGAGACTCGTACGGTAAAGCCATTCGAATGATAGGCATTAATAAAGATGTAACTGATTTAAAAAATCGTGAAACTAAATTAGTTAATGAATTAAATAAAGATTATCTGACCAACTTAACAAATAGAAGAGAGTTTGATCGTAGATTAGGTTTATTATTCTCATCTGCACAAAATAGTAACCATTCAATTTGTTATTTAGATATTGATAAATTTAAATTGATCAATGACACCAAAGGACATGATGTTGCAGATAATATACTGCGTGAAGTCAGCATCATAATGTCGAAACATACACGTTCCAGAGATACGCTTGCGAGAATTGGTGGTGATGAATTCTCAATCATTTTTGAACACTGCTCTATAAGTAATGCTGAAAAAATCGTTAGTGATCTGATAAACGATATCCAAAGTTATGAATATGATAATGACAACGAGATTATAAAAGTAACGATGAGTATAGGCCTGACCAGTTTTAATCCATCATTAACTAACATGGATGATGTATTAAAAAATGCTGAAAAAGCATGTTATCAAGCAAAGAGCAAAGGCCGAAATAATTATCAGATTATTTCTTCTGACTAAGCTATATCCAGCGCTTTAGCTAAATATTTTTTTCACTACACAATAAAAAACCGACCTGCATAAAATGCAGATCGGTTTCTTTAACACTTTTACTTAAACTATAAAAAGTTTAAGTGGACTAACAGGTGTTAGGAAGCAATTACATCATGCCGCCCATACCACCCATTCCACCCATACCACCCATGCCACCCATATCAGGCATGCCACCAGCAGCGCCGCCTTCATCCTTCGCAGGAATTTCAGCAACCATTGCTTCAGTGGTTAATAACAAGCTTGATACTGATGCAGCATTTTGTAGTGCAGAACGTGTTACTTTAGTTGGGTCAAGAATACCCATTTCGATCATATCGCCATACTCACCGGTAGCAGCGTTATAACCGAAGTTACCTTTACCACCAGCAACTTCATTTAAAATAACAGAAGCTTCTTCACCTGCATTGGTAACGATCTGACGTAATGGTTCTTCTATTGCACGCTTCAATATATCAACACCAATCTGTTGATCGTGATTGCCGCCTTTAACTTCAGAAACAGCAGCTAAAGTACGAATTAATGCAACACCACCACCAGGTACAACACCTTCTTCAACAGCAGCGCGGGTTGAGTGTAATGCATCTTCAACGCGAGCTTTCTTTTCTTTCATTTCAATTTCGGTAGCAGCACCAACTTTGATAACCGCAACACCACCAGCAAGTTTTGCAACACGCTCTTGTAGTTTTTCACGATCATAATCAGAAGTTGATTCTTCAATCTGCTGACGAATTTGAGCAACACGACCTTCGATTTCGTCTGATTTACCAGAACCATCGATAATGGTGGTGTTTTCTTTGCTGATTTGAACACGTTTCGCAGTACCTAAATCTTCAAGGTCAGCTTTCTCAAGACTCAAGCCAACTTCTTCAGAGATAACAGTTGCGTCAGTCAGAATAGCGATGTCTTCTAACATTGCTTTACGACGATCACCAAAACCTGGAGCTTTAACAGCAGCAACTTTAACGATACCGCGCATATTGTTAACAACCAAGGTAGCTAATGCTTCGCCTTCGATGTCTTCAGCGATGATTAATAAAGGCTTACCTGCTTTTGCAACGCCTTCAAGAATAGGCAGTAAATCACGAACGTTTGAGATCTTCTTGTCGAAAAGAAGAATGAATGGGCTTTCTAATTCGACGCTCATGGTTTGCTGATCGTTGATGAAGTAAGGAGAAAGGTAACCACGGTCAAACTGCATACCTTCTACTACGTCCAGTTCGTTGTCTAAACCTGAACCTTCTTCTACAGTGATAACACCTTCTTTACCTACTTTTTCCATTGCTTCTGCGATGATGTTACCGATATCGCTATCAGAGTTTGCAGAGATGGTACCAACCTGTGCGATAGCTTTGCTGTCTTCACAAGGTTTTGAAAGGCTTTTTAGTTCTTCAACTGCTGCTGCAACTGCTTTGTCGATACCACGTTTGATATCCATTGGGTTGGTACCCGCAGTTACTGCTTTTTGACCTTCACGAACGATGGCTTGTGAAAGTACGGTTGCAGTGGTTGTTCCGTCACCGGCAACATCAGAGGTTTTAGAAGCCACTTCTTTTACCATCTGTGCGCCCATGTTTTCGAACTTGTCTTCAAGTTCAATTTCTTTTGCTACTGAGACACCATCTTTGGTTACGGTTGGTGCACCAAAGCTTTTGTCTAAAATAACATTACGGCCTTTTGGGCCAAGCGTTTGCTTTACAGCATTCGCTAGGACGTTAACACCTTTTGCCATATGGGCGCGGGCATCGTCCGAAAATTTAACTTCTTTTGCAGCCATGATTATTTTCTCCTGACTAATTATTTATTTGATTACTCAATAACGCCCATGATGTCGTCTTCGCGAAGCACTAATAAATCTTCACCGCCGACTTTGACTTCAGTACCGGAGTACTTGCCAAATAACACCTTGTCACCTTTCTTAAGATCCAGTGCACGTAACTCACCGTTATCTAATAATTTGCCGTTACCGACAGCGATGATTTCGCCTTCGATTGGTTTTTCTGTTGCTGAATCGGGGATGACGATTCCGCCTGGTGACATTGTGTCTTCTTCCACGCGTTTCACAATCACACGATCATGTAATGGTCGGATATTCATTGAAGCAAACCTCCTTAATTCCTAACCTGTTGATTTTTATGAACTAACAAAATTTGTTAGCACTCCTATATAGTGAGTGCTAAATATAGTCTAAAATTTCTCGATGTCAACATCCGTTCAGGAAATTAATCGAACTAAGGCAGCTTACGCCAAGCTACTTTTTAAGAATAAAGTCATTCCGTTAAATTCTAAAGATGAACTAGCCGAGATAATGGCTTCTGCTATAATGCCCCGCTTTTTGAGCAGCCGACATAGTTAAGCGGTGTTTCACTTTAAATAACCTGACTGATTAGCATGACCGATTACAAATTAACGCACCTAAAACAACTCGAAGCAGAGAGTATCCACATCATTCGCGAAGTCGCTGCTGAATTCGACAAACCTGTCATGCTGTATTCCATCGGCAAAGACTCGGCAGTAATGCTGCAATTAGCACTGAAAGCATTTGCGCCGGGTAAACCACCATTTCCTTTACTCCATGTTGATACCACCTGGAAATTTAAGGAAATGATCCGATTTCGTGATGAATTAGCAAAAAATCTTGGACTGGAGCTATTAGTTCATACCAATGAAGAAGGTGTCAAAGCAGGCGTGAGTCCTTTCTCAGTCGGTAGCCAAAAACATACAACCATCATGAAAACCGATGCACTGAAGCAAGCATTAAATAAATATCAATTTGATGCGGCATTTGGTGGCGCACGGCGAGACGAAGAAAAATCACGCGCTAAGGAACGCGTTTATTCCTTCCGCGATAAAAATCATCGTTGGGATCCAAAAAACCAACGACCTGAACTCTGGAACATTTATAACGGCAAAGTGGATAAAGGCGAGAGTATTCGAGTCTTCCCACTTTCAAACTGGACGGAACTGGATATCTGGCAATATATCCATTTAGAAAATATCCCTATTCCTAATTTGTATTTTGCAGACAAACGCCCTGTTGTTAATCGTGATGGCGTTGACATTATGGTTGACGATGAGCGCATGCCACTGGAACCAGGCGAAGAGCCTGAAATGAAAATGGTACGTTTTCGTACGCTCGGTTGTTATCCGCTAACTGGCGCTGTCGAATCAACAGCGACCACCTTGCCAGAAATTATTCAGGAAATGTTATTAACAAAAACATCAGAACGTCAGGGTCGTGTCATCGATCATGATCAGGCCGGTTCGATGGAACAGAAAAAACGCGAAGGGTATTTTTAAGATGTCACATCAATCCGAACTTATCAGTACAGACATCGATGCTTATCTTGAGCAGCATGAAAAAAAAGAACTACTGCGCTTATTAACTTGCGGTAGTGTTGATGACGGTAAAAGTACTTTAATCGGTCGCTTACTACATGACTCAAAGATGATTTACGAAGATCATCTTGCTGCGATTACAGCAGACAGTGTTAAGTCCGGTACAACTGGCGATGATGTTGATCTCGCTTTACTTGTAGATGGTTTACAGGCTGAACGTGAGCAAGGCATTACTATTGATGTTGCTTATCGTTATTTCTCAACAGCCAATCGTAAATTCATCATTGCCGATACGCCAGGGCATGAACAATACACGCGTAATATGGCGACCGGCGCTTCAACCTGCGACTTGGCTATTATTCTTATTGATGCGCGTTATGGTGTGCAAACGCAAACACGTCGTCATAGCATTATTGCTTCATTACTTGGTCTTAAGCACATTGTTGTTGCCGTTAATAAAATGGACTTGGTTGATTATGATGAAGCCGTTTTTAATAAAATAAAAAGCGATTACCTCGACTTCACTCAGAATCTGGAAAAAATGAATATCCGCTTCATACCTATTTCTGCGTTAAAAGGTGATAACGTTGTTAATAGCA
>JBMZNW010000109.1:2346-7038 GCA_049619915.1 Gammaproteobacteria bacterium | reverse complement strand
CGGCACAAGCGATCACCTTCCTGATTGGCATAACTGAACACCACTTCTTTCGCGGAATTAATTAATTTATCAGAAATACTTTTTGCCAGATTAAGTTGTGACTCTGCACTTGATGTCGGGATATTAAACTGACGCTGCAAATTAATCGGAATAAAAGCATTAACAGGCATTGTTGCTGGCCACTGATCATCTTGCATTCCCATAATCCAGAGATAATCAAACTGCATACCTGCAGCACCGGTCATGCCGGATATTTGTATTGGTGTTTCCGGCGTTTCCGGTTGGAATCGCGTTTCCGTTAAGATGCGATTTAATTGAAACAATGCTGTACTGAAATTTACCGGTTTACTAATACCGTCCAGACTTGCTAATTGCGTTAATGAAGTCTGCCAAGCTGTCATGAGCTGATGTTCATCACTATTTAAACTACGTTCACCCGGCCAACCAAAACCGCTTAACCATTCTGAAAATGTTGTTGTCCATTGCCGTAATGTTTGCGATTTGGAATGACTTAAAAACAATATTTCAAATGTTTTAATTAATTGAATGAATTGTTCTGGCTGTTCATATTCCTTGCATTTGTTTTCTGCAACCCAATACAAGGTTTTCAAACTTAACTGTTGTTCACCTATGCGTCTTAATGCGGCATCGAACTTCGCACGCGTTGCCGTTTCTTCTGCTCCTGCTATAAAGGGTGAATGTAATAATGTACTTAACGTATTTATCGAAACTTTACGCTTACCGAGCGAAAGTAAATTAAGTGCAGCATGAATTAATGGATAACTTGATAAAGCTTTGCCTAATGAAATGGAATAAGGTTTTTGCTGTGTTTCAGGTGACACATATTTCTTCGGCATTAAAACTGAAGCAAAACCATGTTCGACCTTATCGCGTATGGCGCTCAAGTTTGGCGCAATGATGCCAATGCTTGCATTCTGATCTTGTTCTAATTGTTTTTTAGCCCAACAAGCGGCAGCAATAATTTCAGTCTGATTATTTTTTTGCGAACTAACGCTGACTAATTTGTTTTGATTTGTTGCATTAATTTCTTCAACGTCAATATCGGCTTTTATTAATGCCTGTTTCAGATTGACTTGTTGCGCAGTAAGTTGATCAAAATCATAAAAAACGATTTTGCTTAATATTGGTTTTAATTCATGACTATGTTCGCTGATGTATTCAGCCAAACAGGCATCATCCAGCCAATTATTTTGTTTCTTCTGTTTTTCATAAACCTCGACCCAGGTTTTAAACGCATAAGCATCTTCCGATAAATACACATCTTCAGGAAATATCGGAACAGACCATTCTTTCGCCAATTGATAAGCTTGTGCAGCCTGTTTCGCTGTCGCGGTGATTTGCAATAACTGATCTTTGTATTTCGATTGCCGGATGATGTCCTGCCACAACCATTGCTGCTGAAGGCTATTCAGCAAGATAGCACTCTGTTTAGTACGAAAAGATAGTAATTCAAAACTACGTTTACACCAGGCTGTCCAAGGCAAACAATCCGGTGTTTGCCAAACCTGTTTTCCCTGCGCGAGTTGCTCTGTCGCAAATTGGTAACGGATATGGCGACTTAAACGCTGCGTTGGTGTGATTATCACAGCAGCTTCGCTGATTAACTGACTAAGTTTGCTATCCATTACTATTTTTAATGATTATTTTCCTGAATATTATTTTTGTGCTTACATTTAACAAGCAAGTCACATTGGCATTATAAACTGACAATGTTAGCCTTGTAGCTGAAATATATAATAATAATTTCAAGCAGAGAATTTTATGCAGAATACCGAATCGATAATGGATATCGAGGGAATAAGCTGTATCCCTGTTATTCCAACGCGCCTAATACCGGACATGGTCGATGATGTGCGCGAATCCTTATTAAATAGTCCGCGTAGCCTCTCGCCAAAATATTTTTATGACGAACGCGGCTCGGAACTGTTCGATCAAATCTGCTCTACACCGGAATATTATCCGACACGCACAGAGAACCGACTATTACTGAAATACGCGGGCGATATTATTCAAAAAACGCAACCTGACCAGATTCTCGAACTCGGCAGCGGTTATTCCGTAAAAACCCGCCGTTTGTTTGATGCTTGTCAGGATATTTCACATAACTGCACTTATGCGCCATTTGATGTGTGCGAAGAAGCCTTAATTGAATCTGCACAAAAACTGGCAGAAGAATACCGATGGCTCAACTTAAAACCCTTGCTCGGTGACTATAGTGCCGGACTAGGCAATTTACCTTCAACAACAGGTTCGCATTTATATGTGTTCCTCGGCAGTACCATTGGTAATTTTGAACAGCATGAAGCATTGAAATTTATTAACGAACTTTATGGTGTGATGAAGGATGGAGACTTTCTTTTACTTGGCGTTGATCGTGTCAAAGAAAATAAAGTACTCAATGCAGCATACAACGATGCACAAGGTATTACCGCTGAATTTAATCTTAATGTTCTGAATGTATTAAACCGTGAATTAGGTGCTAACTTTGATACGGATGCTTTCACACACTCTGCTTACTTTGATGAACAAAAAGAACGCATTGAAATGCACCTAACATCAAAAACACAACAGAAAGTTAAAATTGAAGAATTGGACAAGACAATTCAATTTAATAAAGACGAAAGTATCTTAACGGAAATAAGCCAAAAATATACCTATACAGGTATTGAGCAAATGCTGTCGCAAGCAAACTTTACAATTACCGATCACTACGAAGACGAAGATGCGTATTTTTCTTTAGTGCTTGCGAGTAAATCGTGATAATTATACCAATTTACCGACCCAAAGCTGATATTTTCAAAGATTGAAAATTAATAAATAATAAATTAAAAAAGTTTGATTAAAAGAATATCCAAATATTTGCTAGGGAACGCAATCGTCTTATTATTGTTTTTTCTTTATTTTCTATGGGATGCTCGTGGTGCATCTCAAAATAGTCAAGAAATTACAGAAATGGAAATCAGCTTAATTAGAGGAAAGTGTTCAGGTACAGAACAAATTAATAGAAATCTACTTCAACAATCGTGGTTTTATGATGAAAAATTTAATGAATTGGCTGGTGCTTTCGGAACATATGGATTTACATTGTATGAACAAAATAGCGAAGACAATAAGAGAAAAGAAGGCTCATTTTGTATAGAAGGCAATAACCTATATGTTAGGTATTTTGATCGTCGTTTTGTCCCGGTTAAAGTAAGACTTTTCGAAGGTGTAATCGAGTATGGAACAAAAATAAAACCTTTAGATGAAGACTTATTTACTATTAAAGAACTTAATAAAGATATTATGGTAATTCTGATTCGAAGTGATGGAAAAGAAAAAGCGTTTTATCGTAAAAACTAATTCTAAATATATGTCCGTTTCTGGCCAATTATGAAATGTGTAAAGTGTAATGAAAATGGTATTCCATTCATAAAAATATGGATTAAAAGTGGCTATGGACATTATAAATGCGATAAGTGTGCAGTAACACTTAAGGTAAAAAAGAATTATAAATTAGTATTTGTTCCAATTTTATTAGGTACCATCTCCACTGCTATAGGCATTTATTATGAAAGTTGGGCTGTTTTTTTTGCCGCTTTTTTAGTAGCAATAACCATCGATGCAATAATAGATACTCAAATTCTAGAATTAGAATTAATTATAGATAAAAAAGAAAAGAGACAAAGCTTTTCTAAATTTATTTACAAACCTACCGTGATGCTATCCGCTATAGTAGTTTTAATTATCTCAACATTCTGTATTTATAGTTTGTATAAATACTATTATCCAAAACTAAATAATGATGCAGTTCAGTTTCTCATCAAAGAAAAACAACATATTCCACATAATAAAAATGCTATTTTTTCAATAGTTGGCTTAAATGCACCTGCTGACACTATTGATATTCATGCATATGGAATCGATTTGGTTAATAAAATTCTTGGAGAAGATTCTGGGATTGATAGTAAATATATTGACGTTCTAGCTGAGTTCCCGGAAATTGAAAATGAGTTAACTTTTGAAGGTGAAATTAAAAAAGTTCTTTGCTGGTTAGACGAAAAGCCGGTTCACAAAACCACTAACGAAAACCAGAATATGGATACATGTTATACATATGAAGAATTAAACTTGATTGTCAATAAAAATAGAATTCTTCTTAATAGACACGATGAATTAAAAAAATACACAGAATATGATGGATTCGTAACATTCGGCAGAAATGCACCACTATTAATTAATACTCATAGATTATATCTCGCACATATTAGACTTGATTTATATGCAGGCAATCAAGAAGCACTTAAACGCCTAATCGATGATCTGAAATACTTCAGAACATTAATGAATCAACCATCTACATTTGTAACTAAAGCAATATTTATGGTGTTATACAGTTTAAGTTTAGAACAGCTTGAGTATTCTATTAAGAACCATACTGATATTTCGTTAAATAAAAAAGCTGAAATTGATAATATCCTGAGTAATATGTCTAACGAAGAATTCAACCTTGATGGACTTATCAGAGAGGAATTCGAGATGATAAATAGCATATTTTGTCTAGATGAGAATTTAGGAATATCAACACCCGACTATTGTTATATAGGTGCCAACGTAGATTCAATAAGCATTAATTACATTATTAATGATTTCTATGATTTCTACTTGAATTACAAATATATTTTGGGACTC